>CAMHHL010000073.1 GCA_946184925.1 uncultured Clostridia bacterium
AGTTTACTTTCTTCTATCCAATTCTTTATTCAGTTTTTAGGGTGTTATTAGACACATTAAAGGCACAGCTTCGGCTGTGCCTTTTCTTTTTATATAAATGTTCTGCAAGGCTGAGTTGTCAATATGCACAAATAATAACGCTATGAATTGTGCAACCCTACAAAAGAAAAATTTTATGAAAAATTTTGAAACTTTTTCCCGGTTTTCTGACACTACTATAGTGAAAACATAAAAAGGAGGTTTTCATAATGAAAAGAATTCTCAGTATTTTTCTCTGCGCGGTTATCGCGCTGTCGGTGCTCGGAGTTGTCTCCGCAGCCGCGGAGGACGGCGCGGTAAAGCTCACCGACGACGGTGTGTATAAGTACCGCGTTGTGAATAACGAATATGTCGAGCTGCTCAAGTGCGTATCGCCTCAGAACGCCGATCCCAACGACGACGGCTCATATTCGATTCCGTCCGAGGTTGAAGGCTATGAGGTCAGGGTTCTCGGAACCAACCTTTTCCGCAACACCGACGTTCCCTACGACAAGGTCATCATTCCCCCGACTGTCACGGAGATTAAGCGTCAGGCGTTCTTCCACACGTTCAGTCTCAACCGCAACGGCTATATCTACGATGACGACAGGAGCATCCTCACCGAGGTTTCTATCCCGGACAGCGTAGTCACCATCGGCGACTCGGCGTTCAGAGGATGTCATCTCAAATCGCTGAACATTCCGTCCGGCGTTGAATCAATCGGCAACTACGCCTTCTCTTTCACTGACATTGACAAGGTTACTGTGCCTAAGTCGGTCAAGAACCTCGGCGCCGGCGTTTTCTCCTATTGCGGAAATCTCAGAACCGCTGTTATAAAAGCTGAGCTCACGCGGCTCCCGTCCTCTATCTTTGAGGAGACAGGCAAGCTGAGCGTAACCCTGCCGGACACAATCGAGGTCATCGGCAGCGACGCGTTCAACTACTGCTTGCTTGACAGCATCAATCTTCCGAAGCATATCACTGAAATTGAGTCCTTCGCGTTCTATGAATGTTCACTGAATAAGGCTGTGCTAGACGAGACCGTTTCGCTCGGAATCGCCGCGCTCGCCGAAGATGAGGTGTCATACTCCAGCAACTTCAAGGCGTATTTCAGATACTGTGAGGGACAGAACAAGACATATCATAAGAAGCTGTTTGAGAACGTCGCCCGGTTTCCGCTTGACGAAGTTCGTAACCCCTGCACCTACATCATCCCGAACAAGAACCATAACTACAATTTCAAGTACAACGGCAAGCTCAGGCTCAAGGTTGAGGGCGTTAATGCGACGGACTGGAAGTCGAGCAACCCGAAGAAAATCAGGATTACAAAGAGCGGCGTTATGACATTGCTCTCAAAGGGCAAGGCGACAATCACCGCCAAGCTCCCGAACGGCAAGACCTTCAAGTCAACCGTTCGCAACTTCAGCGCTGCGGAGCTGAAACTTCTCAAGGAGCCGGAGGAGTACGACTACATCTATGAAAAGCTCCCCAAAACCCTGACTCTTGACGTGGGCGAGAGCGTTCAGATTATGGCTTATAACAAAATCCCGGGCTCCAAAATCACTTTCAAGGGTTCTGATGTAGCCAAAACCACCGGCAAGAGCACAGGCTCTGTCGTAACCGTGACCGCTCTCAAAAGAGGCACAACAACCCTCAAATTCGTAGTGAACGGACAAAAGCTGACTCAAAAGGTCAGAGTAGTGTAAATCGGAGGTGAATGAAATGAAGAAGATTATATCATTATTTCTCAGCGTGCTCATTACAGCCGCAATATTCACGGCATTCCCGGCGTCAGCCGAGAGCCTGAAAACCGATGACGGCGTTTATACCTATGAGGTTGTAAGCGGAAAGTACATCCGTCTGCTCAGCTGCGTCGCTCCCGACAAGGTTGTGCTTAACGCGGATGGCTCCTATACTATCCCGTCCGAGGTTGACGGCAAGCCCGTCAAGTATCTCGGCAAAAAGCTGTTTCAGTACGACGACGTTCCTGCAGCGAGAGTAATCATTCCCGACGGCGTGGAGTATATCGAGGCGGAGGCATTCTATTGCAACAAGCTTGACGGCGGCGCCTACAAAACCTACCGTCATCAGTCCATGCTCGAAGAAATCACCCTTCCCGACACGATAACCTATATAGGCGACAGGGCGTTTTATGACAGCAAAATTTATGAAATAAACCTGCCGGACAGCCTTCTGACAATCGACGACGAGGCGTTCGCGTGCAGCTGTCTCGAGAGCGTTGTTGTTCCGGAGAGCGTGCGCAGTCTCGGCGCGAAGGTGTTCTATGATTGCGAAGAGCTCGAATCAGCGGTTGTCAAGGCTCCTGTAAAAGTACTGCGCGAGAGCCTGTTCGATTCCTGCAAAATTCTCAGCAAGCTCAGCCTTCCCGACACAATTACAAAAATTGAAACCAAGGCGCTTAACTGTAACAGCCTGAAGAAAATCAATGTGAAGGATAGCGTTGAGCTCGGCGACTTCGCGTTAGGTTACGGGAATTACGGCTATTTGGACGACGGCAGAATAATCACCGTCAGCTACGTCAAGGGCGAGGATAATCACAGAGCGCTCTACAAGACGCTCAGCTCGGGATACAATGTCGAGTACGTTATCCCGAACGCGGATCGCGGTCATATCTTTAACGCGGGAACCGAGGTCAAGCTCAGGGTTGACGGAACGACCGCCAAGAGCTGGAAATCCGAAAACCCCAAGGTTGCGAAAATCTCCTCCGACGGTAAGGTGATTGCGAAAAGATCCGGCGTAACGAACGTCACCGCTACTCTCGCGGACGGCAGCGAGTTCACTTGCAGAGTCAGAACCATTGGTACTCCGTGGCTTTACCGTGACGGCAGCCGGACAAGAATCTACAGCTCAAAAGCGCTCAAAATAAAGAAGGGTGAATTCGTCAAAATCCAAACGAAATTAAAGGCGAAAAGCATACCCAACACCTACACAAGCAAGTCTGTAGCCAAAATCCACGGCAACAAAAATTCGGAATACTTCTATGTTGAGGGCAAAAAACGCGGAACCGCAACCCTCGCCGTGACCGTAAACGGAAAGAAACTCAAGTTTAAGGTGAATGTAGTCTGACGCCGTGTTAATTAGCAATGAGCAATTAGCAATTAAGGTGGCGGAAACGCACCGAGCCTTCCCTTGGGGCTTTTTAATGCGTAATTCGTAATGCGTAATGCGTAATTAAAGGTCGTGCAGACAGATTGCGCGATACTTACGTTTTGTGCCCGACAGAATAAATATGCTGCTTGCGCAGCAAGCATAAAAAAACTGTCGGCGCAGCAACGTTGTTTTCCTATTCAGCCTATCTACTCGACCACAACTTACCACTTACCGCTTACAACTTACAACTTAAAGGGCGGTTGATAGGACAGCAACACACAGCTCAACGTCACCTTTACAGTCGTCGGTTCGGAGCAGTTGTCACAGCTCAAACCAAACCTTTGATAGGAGCACTCACGTAACAGGATAGAGATAGTAAAAAACAGGGTAGAGATGAAAAATAAAAGGATTGACAAAATGCGGGAATGGTTTATAATTATATCATAACGCATAAAAGGAAGTCCGGATATGAAAGCAAAAGCTAAAGTAGTAATCTATATTCTGTTGATTGTCGCGGCAATAAGCGCGCTCTCGATTTTTTTCGGAATTAACGAGGGGAATATCAATACGCTCTACAGCAGGGCGGTCAACTCGCTCGATAACGGCGGCGAGGGAATGAAGGAGCTTTTCCTTGACGAAGCCAATGAAAAGAGCGATAACCTCGAAGCGGACATCAATGCCGCGTGCAGCTTCTATAAGGGCAAATCCGTTGAGATTAAGGATACCAAGATTATCCACAACACCGCCTCGGAGTTCGTTATGTACGGAACTGTCGTTACGGACGAGAGTGAGTATTATGTGTGCATGGTTGCGACGGGCGCAAGGCTTGCGGACGCTTACGGAATCAAGAAGATTATCATTGAGGACAACGAGCAGTTCAGCGGCAAGAAAATCCTCAGCAAAAAGAACTATCCCGATAAATTCATCAAGTATCTCGGACACTCAAAGGAGTTCGGAATTACAATCCGAGTTCCGGGAGACTATTGATAGTTTATATTTTAAAGTTAATAATGATTTCGGTCGGGCAGACGGAGTGTTAGTTTCTAACGTCGTTTGCCTGACCGTTTTTTTTAGTTAATAATTAACAATTAACAATTAACAGTTATTGTCGTGCAGACAGATTGCGCGATACTTACGTTTAGTGCCCGACAGAATTATTATGCTGCTTGCGCAGCAAGCATATAAATATTTTCGGCTATACGACGTTGTTTTTCTATACGACCTATCTACTCGACCATAACTTACAACTTCCTGCTTACAACTTACAACTTTACAGACGTTTGATAGAACAGCAACACACAGCCCAAACGTTACCTTTACAGACGTTGGTTCGGAGCAATTGGCACAGCCCAAACCAAACCCTTGATAGGAGCACTCACGTAACAGGCTAGAGAGAAAAAAAGCTTGACTTTTGAATTGAACTATGATATATATTAATTGTACTAGTTGAATTAATACAATTCTTTAAGGAGGACGTTATGCCTGTTCTGACCTTCAGGCTCGATTTCACCGGGGGAAAACGGTTTTCCGTTGACATAGGCGGCGAGATGAGAATAATTGACGCGATGAACAAAACAGTTACATTTGAGCTGCCGGACAATCGCGGGTATGAACTCGGTATAACCGAGCTTCCGGACGAGCGCAAAAGCTCCTTTGGCAGAAAGCTGCTGCTTGGACTCAAGGTTGTTCTCTACGCGGCGGCGAACCTGTTTTTTGCCGATTGTGAAACGGTTGAGGAGAGCAAGCTCAAGCCCTACCTCTTGTCGGCTAAAATCAGGGTGCATATGAACGGCGATACCGACCTCGAGTATTATTACCACGAGAGCCGCCGCCTCAAAAACGGCTGGACAAAGCCGAGGCTGTCGGGCTTCGGCGACGAGCCGAGTGAGCTCAGCTGTACCGTTAACCGCGAAAATATCAGGAATGTTTTTGCTGCTGTCTGCGCCGGAGCTTCGGTCTACGGGCTGATGCTTGAGGTGATTTTCGGCGCGATGCTGATGTGTGGCTGCGCTTATGACAAAACCGAGATGATTGTGATTTCCGCGGTGCTTATGGCGCTGACGGCGGCGCTGACCGTCGGCGTGCTCGCGTACCGGCACAAAAAGCTTTACAAACAGTTCAGAGAGGAGTGAACCGATGTTCAGTATAGATTTATCAGCGAGAGCGCCGATATACGAACAGCTCTACAACAATGTTGTGAGAATGATTTCGCTCGGCGTGATGAAACCCGGGGATAAGCTGCCCCCGGTTCGGACGCTCGCGACAGACCTTTCGGTGAATCCGAACACTGTCGCCAAGGCGTACAAGCTGCTCGAGGCGGACGGCTACATCTGTTCCGCAGTGGGCAAGGGGAGCTTTGTTTCTGAGGATATAAGTGTAAAAAACGCCGAAAAGCAGGAGGCGCTCTCACGGCTCAGCGACGAGCTGAAAAAGGCGGCTTCTCTCGGCGTAACGCGCGAGGATGTCGCGCGGCTTCTCGACGAGATATTTTGACGAGGTGTGTATGAATAAAGGATTTAAGTACACTTCCACCGAACGGCTGCTGCGGCTTATTGAACCGTATTTAAAAACCTTTGAGTTTGATGACAGTTGCCCTTCCGATAAATTGGATATCGGCGGAATGCTTTCGGTTTCGGTTGAAGAGGGAGAGCCCGATGAAATAAGCTGGGTTGATGTAACCTTCGGCGACCTTGACTCGATAAGCTTTGAATCAAATGATGAGGATTATGTCGAAAAAGCGGCTGAGCTGATTATTGACCTTCTGACAAACAGCGTTGAAATCACCTGCGTTTACCGCCGCGATAAGCTGACAGAGGAAAAGCTTGCCCTGATAAAAAACGGCGCGGCGAACCTTGTGACGCTGACGACGTTCAGGCTGCCGTTCCTTCCGGGTAAAAACAGCGATGAAAAAACTGTTTTCAGATACAACAAAATAAGCGGTATTTTTGAAAAAGAAAGCAAAGGAGAAAACCATGATTGAGATAAAGAATGTGACCAAGCGGTTCGACGAGGTTGTGGCTCTGAACGGGCTCAGCTTCGAGGTTCCCGAGGGAGCAGTGTGCGGACTTGTCGGCTCAAACGGCGCCGGAAAGAGCACGCTCCTGCGCGTGATAAACGGAGTTTTCAAGCCCGACGGCGGCGAGGTTCTCGTAGACGGCGAGAACACCTTTGAGAACGTGAAGATTAAGGAAAGCTGCTACTTCGTGCCGGATTTTCCGTATTTTTATAACAGCAGCACGATTGAAAATACAGCGTTTCTCTACCGGAAGATTTATTCCGGCTGGGACGAGGATTACTTTGAGCAGCTTTGCGCAACCTTTCCGATTAACCGCAAGGCGAGAATAATCAATATGTCCAAGGGAATGCAGCGTCAGGCAGCGCTGATTCTGGCGCTCGCGACACGTCCGAAGTATCTTTTCCTCGACGAAATCTTCGACGGTCTTGACCCGGTGGTTCGCCAGCTTGTCAAAAAGCTGATTATAACGAATGTTTCCGACAGAAATATGACCGTTATGATAGCCTCGCATAATCTCAGAGAGCTCGAGGATATCTGCGACAGAATCGGACTTCTGCACCGCGGCGGAATTATAATGGAAAGGGAGCTCGACGAGCTCAAGCTCGGAATCCACAAGGTTCAGATTGGTTTTCGAGAGCCGGTTGAGGAGAGTATCTTCGACGGCTTCGGCATAGTGAACAAGAGCAGACAGGGCAATTTGTTCAACCTGACGATACGCGGCAGCGAGGACGAATTTATGCCTAAGCTCGAGGCGCTCGAGCCGGCGTTCCTCGAGGCGCTTCCGCTCACGCTTGAGGAAGTTTTCATCAACGAAATGGAGGGTGCAGGCTATGACATCAACAACATCATTTAAGAAGGGATTCGCGGTGTTCCGCTGGAGCCTGCGCTCGAACCGCTCGATAATGATAGTTTACGCGGCGGTTCTCGGGTTCTTCGCGCTGATTAATACGATGTTCGGCGTGGGGATTAACGGTTTGGAGACGCTCAGGGATTCGGGAGGTATGGTTCTCAATTCTCTGCCGATTGCTCAGATGGCGAGCGAAGCGACGGTTATCGCGGCTATTTTCGCATTGGTTATCCACTTCAAGGAATTTAAATTCATGCACAACAAGCGCGAGACCGATATGTTCGGCTCAATGCCAGTGTCGAGGCGCGCGCTGTTTTTCTCAAAGCTTTGCGCAAACTTTGTGCTCGCGGCGGTTCCGTTCGCGGTCGTGATGACTATCCTCGGAATTCTCAGCAATATAGGTAATTTCGCGGACATTGACAGCTATGATTTGACGCAGGGATTATCAACGGGAATATGGTCGATGTTCCTCGACGTTGTTGTTGCAATTGCTGCAAACCTGATGTTCCTCGCATTCCTCTCGGTCTGCTGCGGCAGAGTAGGCGACAAGGTCGTTTCCTATATCGTCATCTGCGGAGCCTATCCGATTGCGATGGTTCTGCTCCAGGTGCTGCCCTACTGTTTTCTCTATGGCTATGCGCCTGAGTTCAACAAGCTGTTGACCGTTGCTCTCAGCCCGATTTGCGCGAGCTTTAGCAATTTGTGGTGGTACTGGCTGATTTATACGGCGGTTCTCGGCGCGGCGTCGTTCTTTATGCTCAGGAGAAGGCGTTCGGAATCCGCCCAGTCGCATTTTGCGTACAAGCTCCCGTTCTACGTGATAAAGCTTTTTGTCAGCTTTGCCGCAGGACTTCTCACCGCCTTTATCGTCACGCTGATAAACTATGATTTGGACGAAAGATTGGCGTTCTGGATTGGTATGGTTCTCGGTTCGTTTATCGCAATGCTCGTGATTCACGTTATATTCATGCGCGGATTCAAGGGCTTTGCGAAGGGGCTGATTTCCTACGGAGCAATGCTCGCATGCTTTGCGGTTGTGTTCGTTATGCTCGCGACAGGCTGGTTCGGCTACAACTCGGCTGTCCCAAAGGCTGAGGACATCAGGAGCGTTACGCTTAAAATCGGCACAATAGAAGAAAACGGCAAGAACATTCTCGAGTACGAGGTCACTGACAAGCAGTTCATTGCCGAAACGCTGCAAATGCAGAAAAATATGGTCGAGCAGATTGACAAGAACAATTACCCCATAAGGAACCTTGCGTCAAGCGGAATAAGAAGGCTTCTTGGCGACGTGCTCACCAGCGGCGACGGCGCAAGAGTTACCTATAACCTCAAAAACGGCACAAGCCTCACACGCGACTATTCCGTATATGACGGCGAATCACAAGATTTTTTGAAAAGCGAGGAGTTCGTCCGGTGCGCAAGCCCTGTGTTCAACCTCGACGACAAGTATTTGATTGAGATGGTCAGCGAGTTGAATTATTCAATCATTTCCGACGATGATATCGAGACGGAAGAGGACGAAAGAGGAATTTATTATGACCGTTATGACGGCAACCGCAGCACGGCGCTCAAGGTTCTCGACGCGTTCAGAAAGGACTTTGACGAGCACGGCTACACCGAGAAAGGGAACATGCTGAGCGGATATGAGCTCGATCTGACCTACGGTATCCCGGATTTTTATCAGGCGGAAAAATATACGGTGCTCCAGATTCCGAAAACCTATACGCGCACTCTCACCGCAATCTACGGAGATACGCTCCCCGACGGCAGCAAGGTTGGGGAGTGAAGAATTAGCAATTTGCAATGAGCAATTAGCAATTAACGCAGCGGAAATGTTGGGTCAGCACATAGGTAAGTGATTAGTGTCAGCACATCGGTAAGCCTGTG
>CAMHHL010000074.1 GCA_946184925.1 uncultured Clostridia bacterium
TCATTTGCAATAGACTTTTAGGGGGAGTAGTTGTGGCTTACGGCTACCATGATAACAATTCAGGTAATTTCAGAAAATATGACGGATATAAAAGCTCATACCGCGGAAGCTCGAGGAATGTTCGCAGACGCCGCTCAAAGCGCACGCGCAACAGAATAATCATCGTTGCCACGGGAATAATTATTCTCGCGCTGATTATCACGCTCATCAGCACAATGTTCAGCTGCATTTGCAGCTCATGCAAGAGCAGCGGAAGCACGATCAGCACCGAGACGGTATCCGCAAAGAAAAAGTCAAAGACAACAAGCAAGAAAAAAACCACGACAAACACCGACTACCTCGCGCCCGAGGTTGAGGACACCGACAAGCACTCAACCGGCGTGCTCGACGGCGGACTTTACATCTGGAATCAGAAAGCGTTTGAGATGTTCTACGGCGGAGACAGCGAGGCGGAGACCTACGCCGACCTCATGAATACAGCTGCAAAGAAGCTCGGAAGCGGAATCAAGGTTTACTCGATGATTATCCCGAACCACTCCGAGATGGGACTTCCCGCAAGGCTCAAAACAGGCGAGGACGCTGCGCCGACAACCTCGCAGGCTGACTACACCAAGGCGGCATACGCGAAGATGAACAAGAACGTCACGCCGATTAACATCTACAATAACCTTTCGCAGCACTGCAACGAATACATCTACTTCAACGGCGACCACCACTGGACCGGTCTCGGCGCGTATTACGCGTATGAGGCATACGCAAAGCAGCTCGGACTCACTCCGGTATCGCTCGCCGACTGCACCGAGAATGTCATCGAAGGCTTCGTGGGAACTCTTGTCAAGATGACAAGCCAGACTATCGCCGACGACGAAGTTCACTACTGGGATTTCCCGTATACAATCACTGACACTGTCACCGATGAATCCGGGAATGTTACCGAGCACATCGGACCGTACTATGACGACGCGGCTCCGGGCGAGCTTACATACGGAGTATTCCTGTTCGGAGACAATCCGCTCGAGGTGCTCACAAGCTCAAGCGAGACCGCAAGCAGCGAGAAGCTCCTCGTAGTTCACGAGAGCTACGGAAACGCGCTTGTGCCCTACTTCACAGCGAACTACAGCGAGGTTTATTCGATTGACTTCAGAAGCTGGACGGGCAATCTCAAGGAATTCTGCGACGAAAACGGAATCACCAACGTGCTCTTCGCAAACGGCGTCATGAGCTCGGCGACAGCGCTTCAGACCGACGCGATTGCCGGACTTATGCCGTAAACAAAACTAAAAGATAAAGGGGGACAGAAAATGCTTTCAAACAGAATCAGCGTCAATATCTTCGGCAAGCTCACAAAAAACGTTTATTCCGGCTATGTTGCAGGCAGCAACAAGAAGGCGTATGTTCTGTCCGAAAACCCTGTCAACGAATATTTCAGAGGCATTGTAATCGCTCAGGCGGTGTTCGACGGCGGCGAGGAGCGGCTGATTGTCTCGGGCGAAAAGGAAGTTTTCTATGAGCCGGACATCAGGATTGCGTTCTCATATCTCAGGAACACGTCGCTCACGTCGGTGACATGCCTTTACGAAAAATCCTGCGGAGCAATTATCTTCTACAACGGCAAGCCGAACACGAGAATTCTCCTCGTTAAGAACAACAACGGACGCTACTGGAGCTTTCCCAAGGGGCACATCGAAATCGGCGAAACCGAGGAGCAGACAGCCGTCCGCGAGATCAAGGAGGAAACCTCGCTTGATGTTGAAATTGTGGACGGATTCCGCGAGGTGAGCGAATACTGTCCGTTCGGCAAAATCCGCAAGAAGGTAGTTTTCTTCCTTGCTCAGGCGTTCACCGATAATGTTGAAATTCAGCAGGAGGAAATCGCCGAGTACATCTGGGTGGATCTCCAGCAGGCGCGCAAGCTTTGCACATATGACAACGACCTTCGAATTATCTCGAAGGCCGAAACAGCAATAAAAATGAATAATTAAGGTAAGCGTTATACCGCTTACAAGAAAGGCGCGCTTTGCGCGCATTTCGCTACTCATCGCTCGTTGCTGCGCAGCAGCAAACTGAGCGGAGAATATAAATTGTTTTTTGCTTTATAGGAGTTTATGCTATTGCAATTATCAGTTACCCTGTAAAAAAGTATATTGTTTTGCAGCGTTACAGAGCAGTTTCCTATAAGGCAAAACAGAGCCGGCTTTGAGCCGGCTCCTTTTTATACCTCTACTATTACGAAGCTCTGGGGACTGAGCGTCATCTTTTCCCAGGACTGGACGTATTCGCCGAGCTTGTAGATTTCCTGCCTGACCTCGAGCTCAAACTTGACGTCAACAAGGCGGTCGAGCGGATTGACAAAGATTACGAACTTTCCCCTGCGATATACGAACGGGAAGGAGTTCTCCTCGGCGTAAAGCACCTCGAAATCGCCGTCGGCGCCGAGCTCCGGATGCTTCTTGCGAAGCTTGATGATGTCCTTGACGACCTTGTAAATGCTGCCCTTCTTCCTGCGCTGATTTTCGACAGTGGGAGCGTTCTCGTCGGGGTCAACGGGAATGTAGGTTGTGTCGCTTTCGGAGAATCCGAAGTTCTTGCCCTTGCCCCACTGCATCGGCGTTCTGGAGCCGGTACGGCTGAAGCCGCCCTCAACGCTCGTGAGATTCGGCTGATAGCGCATGCCGATTTCGTCGCCGTAATAAAGGAACGGAACGCCCGGAAGCGTGAAAATCGTGGCGTAACCAATCTTGATCGCCTGCTCGTCGAGATAGGCGGTCATTCGCGGTGTGTCGTGGTTGCAGGTAATAAAGCTTATGTAGCCGTTGTCCTTGGTCTCGAGATAGCCGGGGACATATTCATCGGTGAAGGCGCGGATGTTGCCCTCGCCGTTTTTGTTGAAGAAAGCCTTGTCGCCCCAGTTTCCGGCACGGAAAAGCGTGTTGTAGCCGTTGCCGAAGTGGTCGAGATAAAAGTCGGCGTGGAAGCCTCCCTTGTTGATTGCGACAGGCGGATTGCACCACTCGGAGACGAGCGCCGCGTCGGGATATTCCTCGTCCATCATCTTGCGGATATCAGCCCAGATTGTGGCTGTCGGGAGCTTGGTATCGTCGTTCTTGACGAGCGAATCCGCCATATCAACGCGGAAGCCGTCAGCTCCCTGGTCAAGCCAGAATCGCATAATCTCCTTGAGCGCCTTGACGGTGCGCTTGCAGTCGGGGTGATCCATCGGGAGCTGCCACTCGGGATGGGTAATCTCGGCAAAGCCGTAGTTGAGAGCCGGCTGGCTGGAGAAATAATTGACCATATAGTTGCCGTCGCGCTCACACACGCCGCACATCATTCTGTACTCGGGGGGAGCGTCCCAGACGGTTTTTGTGAAAATATAGCGGTTGTCAAACTTGGTTTCCTTCGCCTGACGAGCCTGCTTGAACCACGGGTGGGTGTCGCTTGTGTGACCGGGTACAAGGTCGAGAATGAGGCGCATTTTCTTCTTGTGAACCGCGTTGATGAGCTCAACGAGGTCGTCGTTCGTGCCGTAGCGCGGCGCGACCTTCTTGTAATTGCGCACATCATAGCCCGCGTCCTTGAAGGGAGAGTCATAGACAGGATTGAGCCAGATCGCGTTGCAGCCGAGCTGCTTGACATAATCGAGCTTTTGGATTATACCCTGAATATCGCCGATTCCGTCCCCGTTGCTGTCGTAAAAGCTCTGAGGATAAATCTCATAGAATATCGCGTCCTTTAACCATTTCGGCATAGAATCATCTCCCGTATCATTATTCATATTTATTGTAACACACGGCAAGCAGTGTGCGCAACCGATAATTGTAATTTTTTGTACATTTTGTTCCCAATATTTACTGCTTGCAAAACAAGCCCTGCCGTCATATTATGATAAAGGTGATATGAATGACTATCGAACAGATTGACACAAGCAAGGTGATGATACTGCTCGGGAGCGAGGACATGAGGGACTTTTCGCTTGAGTACAGCAAGCTCGGGTTCTCCGACCCGCACTCAAAGAAAATTCTCCGCAGGCTGCTGACGCTTGCGTGCAGCAAGACGGGAATCAGCCCCGACAACAAGCGAATGTTCGTCGAAGCATTGCCCCACAAGAGCGGATGTCTGATTCTGCTCACGCTGACGCCGAAAACAAGGCGCAGAAAATATCGTATAAAAAAGAGCGCAAAATGCCTTTGCGCTGTCTTTGACACTGTTGACGACCTGCTCGACTGCTGCTGCGCGGCGAGCGCAAGGCTCCCCGGCTTTGCGAACTCCGTCTACCTTTACGGCGGAAAATACTACCTTATTATCGACAACTCGCCCGTCTCGCTCTATACGCTCGCGCTGTTCTGCGAATTCGCCGAATGCTACACATGCAGCCGTGTTGCCGCCGCGAGAATCAGGGAAGCCGGCAGGGCAATCTCCGAGGGCAACGCCGTAAGAACCATCGGAAAAAGTTAAATCCATAATTAAAAATGCAAATTACGGTCGGGAACATAAGCTGATTTCAAAATCAGCCCCTATCCCGACCGTAACTGTTATTTGTTAATTGATACTTATTTCTTCTTCTTTCTTCCCAGCATAACGTTGGTGAGGATACCGAGAATGAGCGCGCATGCAACCTCGGTGATTGTTACGTCGCCGAACTTGAGAACCATGCCGCCTACGCCGGCGATGAGGATAACGGAAGCGGTGAAGAGGTTACGGTTGTCGTCGAGGTCAACCTTCTGGAGCATTTTGAGACCGGATACGGCAATGAAGCCGTAGAGAGCCACGCACACACCGCCCATTACGCATGACGGAATTGTTGAGAGGAATGCTACAAACGGAGTGATGAACGAGATGAGCATAGCCTCAACCGCAGTCACGATGATTGTAGCAACGGAAGCGTTCTTTGTGATAGCTACACAACCGACGGACTCGCCGTATGTAGTGTTCGGACAACCGCCGAAGAACGCGCCTACTATTGAACCTACGCCGTCGCCGAGGAGTGTGTTGGAAAGACCGGGATCCTCGAGAAGATCATGCTCGATGATTGAGGAAAGGTTCTTGTGGTCGGCAATATGCTCGGCAAATACAACGAACGCAACCGGAACATAAGCAACGGCAATTGTGCCGAGGTAGGACATATCGAACTTATCAAAGTTGCCGAACGCCTTGAGGAAGGTGAAGTCGGGAACAGAGATAAAGCTTGAGAACTTGACGTCCTTGAACAGACCTGTGAGAGCGTCATAGTTGATGACCTTCAGGGCGTCGTTGTGGACAGCGTCGCCGATGAAATAGAAAATTGTTGCAGCGAGATAGCCGGCAAGAATACCGATAATGAACGGAATGAGCTTGCCCATCTTCTTGCCGTAAACGGAGCAGAGCATTGTCACCGCGAGGGTAACAATTCCGCAGATAATCTTGATATAAACTCCGGTCGGATCCGTGCTATCCGCAAAGGCAGCCTCTGTAGCGCCGAGGTCGCCGATAGCGTTGCCCGCGAGTGAAAGACCGATAATCGCGACCGTGGGACCGATAACAACGGCAGGCATAATCTTGGAAATCCACTTTACGCCCACAAACTTGACGATAATCGCTATGATAACATAAACAAGACCTGCCATAGCTGCGCCGATGATGAGCGCGAAATAGCCGAGGCTTGCTGTTGCGGCTCCCGCGAAGGCGGTCATCATTGAGCCGAGGAACGCGAACGATGAGCCGAGGAACACAGGGCTTTTTGCTCTTGTGAACAGCACATAGATAATCGTACCGATGCCGGCGCCGAACAGCGCGGCGGAGGTGCTCATCTCGGAACCTGAAACCTGGTTGACAATCATCGGAACCGCGATTGTAGCCGCCATGATTGCGAGCAGCTGCTGGAACGCGAAAACGAGGATTGACGGGAATTTAGGCTTGTCTTTTACGCCGTAAATCATTTTCATTTTACATTTCCCCCTTATAAAAATTGGTGGTTGGGTTTTTATCCCCGACTACATAGTATATTACAAACCGGGCTCAATTACAACAAAAAATCGGCTATTTCGACGTATTTCTAACTTTTCGTTATTTTCCGTTGACTTTATCGACCTTTTTTTGTATTATTAAACTATAGATTAGTTAAAGGACGTGTAAGCCAAATGTCAAAAGTAGTTTATATGGATCATCCGCTTATCAAGCACAAGATCACAATGCTCCGAAAGGAAAGCACCGGAACCAACGAATTCCGCAAGCTTGTTGAGGAAATCGCGATGCTGATGGGTTATGAGGCTCTCGCTGATATTCCTACCCGTGACGTCGAAATCAGAACCCCGATTGAGGATACCGTTCAGCCGGTTATCGACGGCAAGAAGATGGCTATTGTGCCGATTCTGAGAGCAGGTCTCGGAATGGTTAACGGTATGCTGGCGCTTGTTCCGACGGCTAAGGTCGGTCACATCGGTATGTTCCGCGACCACGAGAGTCATCTTCCCCACACATATTACTGCAAGCTTCCGCCGCTTATCGAGGAACGACTTATCGTAGTTGTTGATCCGATGCTCGCAACCGGCGGCTCGCTGATTGACGCTGTTGACGAAATCAAAATCAGAAAAGGCAAGAACATCAAGTGCATGTGCATCATCGCCGCTCCCGAGGGAATCAAGGCTTTCACCGAGAAGCACCCCGACGTTCCGCTCTACATCGGCGCGGTTGACCGCTGCCTCAACGAGAACGCCTACATCTGCCCCGGTCTCGGCGACGCGGGAGACAGAATCTTCGGCACAAAATAATTTTACAAACAGAGGGCAGGCTCAAAACAAGTTTTGAGCCTGCCCTGAGTTGTAAGTGTGAAGCGGTAAGCCGTTTTCAGGAAAACAATCAGTAAAAGACCGACGATAGACAGCGCCTGAAAAGTTGTTTTTTACTTTCGGTGTTTTTAGATTTTTACCACTTATCACTTTCCGCTTCAAACTGTTGTTTTAGCATTTTTACTGAGAATGGCTCGCGTTGAATTATCAGCCATCCTCTATGTTTTGTGCAGGTTGCTCATATTTTTACATGCGATTTGTGCATTACTACAAAGATAAAAATTTTTCTGTTTTTTTGAAACTTTTTTCTTAAAATCTTACACTACTATAGTGAAAGAAAAAATTTCGGAAAAGAGGTATTACGAAAATGAAAAAACTCATCTCATTAACACTGACGCTCCTGCTGATTATGGGAACGTTGCTTGTGTTCCCGGCGAACGCGGCGAAAACAGAAACAAAAGAAATAACTATCACCGGCGGAACGCTCACCTACTCCGAGCTTGCGGACGGCGGAATCAAAATCGAAGAGTTCAAGAGCTCCGGAGCAACAACGGAAATCGTTCTGCCCGACGAAATCGACGGCAAGCCCGTTACGGAAATCGGCTCTTTCGCCCTTTTAGGCAATATCACAAAGCTTACATTGCCGAACAAGCTGACAAAAATAGGCGCCTATGGCATCTGCGGTGAAATGGAAAGCCTTGAGCTTCCCGAATCGCTGACCGAACTCGGCAAGCTGTCACTCGCCCAATGTGAAGAGCTGACCAAGCTCGATTTGAGCAATATAGAGAAAATCGGGAAAGAAGCTTTTTACGGGTGCAAGTCCCTCAAATCAATCAAATTCTCAGACAAGCTGACCGTAATCGGGAAGAAGGCTTTTTCGGATTGCAGTTCGCTCAAAACGCTGAACCTCCCCAAAAATCTCAAAACGGTGAAGGGGACTCTTTTCGACGGATTTCACAACACCATCAAGGCAATTAATGTTGACAGTGAAAACCCCTGCTTTGCCTCGAAGGACGGAGTTCTCTTTGACAAGAATATGACGGAGCTGCTCGAATATCCGATGGCAAAGCCCGACAAAACATATAAGGTTCCGAACACCGTAACAAAGCTGGCGTATCACGCGTTTTTCCGTACCGAAAAGCTCGAAAAGCTTATCCTTTCCAACAACGCAAAGACGCCTGAAAAGGGCGCGCTGACTTATTGCAAAGCGCTGAAAATACTTGACATGGGCAACGGAATGAAAACTTGGGACAATCAATTTTTTGTCGGCTGCTCAAAGCTCGAGAAGGTTGTCATAGGAAAAAGCCTGAAAAAAATCAACTCTACTGCCGTATTCCGTACCGGCCTGCAAGGAAAGGATACGAAAAGCTACGCCGTGCGAAAGGCAAATAAATACTTCACGGCAAAGGACGGAGTGCTCTACAACAAGACATTCACGCGCCTGTACAGGTATCCTATCGGGAAAAAGGGAACGAAATTCACGGTTCCGGCACCGGTAAAAATTATCGAGCCCTACGCCTTTTCCGGCGGGAATAAGCTCAGGAGCATTACGCTCGGAAAAAAGCTTGAAAAGCTGAAGGAGGGCGCTTTCAGGTCAACGTTTCGCCTCAAAAAGATTAATTTTCCGCCAAAGCTCAAAGCTATTCCGGATTATTGCTTTATGTACACCGGTTTGGAGCAGGTCAAAATTCCGAAGAACATCAAGACAATCGGCGTAAAAGCGTTTAACCTTTCTTACTATTTAAGCAAGGTTGTGCTCAGCGAGGGTATAAAAACAATCAAGGACGAGGCGTTCCTCTACTGCAACAAATTTGCCGCCGTAAGGATTCCAAAGTCCGTCACAAAAATCGGCGAGCACGCCTTCGGCTACAGGGACACCTGGGACACATATTTTGAGGACGACCGTGAGCCGGTGCATTACTACATTCTACGTCACAGCTACAAAATTAAGGGTTACAAAAACACCGAGGCTCAGAGATACGCCAAGGATAACAACATCGAATTTGAAGAAATAAAGTAAAAACAAACCCAGCGGCAAATGTCGCTGGGTAAAATTTTAGGGCAATACCGCATAATTCAGGTGTGCGGATTGCGCAGCAAGATTTTTCGTCA
The DNA here is from genome assembly GCA_946184925.1 of uncultured Clostridia bacterium. Lineage (GTDB taxonomy): Bacteria > Bacillota > Clostridia > Oscillospirales > Acutalibacteraceae > Ruminococcoides. Next base: position 8,877 of record CAMHHL010000074.1, read on the forward strand.
GGT
>CAMHHL010000075.1 GCA_946184925.1 uncultured Clostridia bacterium
CCTGAAACGCCCTGTTTTGCAAGGGATTCTGGGGTTCGTGTAGTTTACTCTGAAATTACAGATTGTGGCAAATCAGATCAAGAATGAGCAAGTTATTACTACCTGTTAGTAGTAAAATTGGTAGTAAAATGGAAAAGATTACTACTAAGGCGGAGACGGCTCTTTTTCCGTCACCTTCACTTATATCAAGAAGTGATCTGATGATCAAGACCATAAAGGAGCAAAAGGTGTTCTTCTGTTCGGAAGAAAAAGAGCTGTCAAAAAAATAGTACAACCGCCTTGTCGCTGCCGCTAAAAACAGGGGAAATCAGCGTCTTAGCCTTATCATACAGACAATATGCGGAACGGGTATACGTGTCAGTGAACTGAAATTCATTACTGTTGAGGCTGTACGAGGGGGAGAGGCAGTTGTCCTCTGCAAGGGCTAGCGGCGGTCGGTGTTCATTGTGAAAGCACTGCAAAAAAAGCTGCTCCGCTAATATATAAGATAAAAAATTTCCGGCAACGTGTTTTTCACGCTGCCGGATAAGTTTTTTATAATTCAAATTCTCTTTCTCTACGGAATCCTTAACGCTCGCTTATTGATATGTTTATTCTATAAGCATTGTTGCTTTATGCTTTGCGAAACGGTCAAACTCGATACGCGGCGACTACAAAGCGTCCGTTTTCCGCATGGTAACTACAGGTCGAAAGCATAATAATCTGTGTTTTTTTTGCCGGGCAATCGTTTGTAAACATTACGGAAACGTCTTTTATATCATTAACGAGCGCCTTATACTCCTCATCGCTGAGTTTACCTGCTCTTTCATTGTATTTGAACTCGTTCTCGCTGCCGATGGTGGTTCGGAAGGCGGCAAAAACACGATAAATACGGTTTTCGTTCACGGTGTCAAAATTGATATACGGGTGTTGCTCAGCCCAACCTTTATCTGCATAACAGTCAAGAGTGCCGAACATGGTGCCACTGTTCATATTATGAGCATAGATGACAAACGCGTCCGAATTTTCGTCCGCACCGGCACCGATGAACGGTGTCCCGGAAAAGGAATAGTTCTTATCAATATCACGGTGAAGATAATATTCCGGATCGTCGTTCGAGGATTTTAAAACAGGATAATCTATGACCGTATCTTTGATTTTCAGCCAGCCCCTGAAATCCGGGTTTATTCTCGTTATTTCGGAAAACGCCGAGATTTTTTTCTCCTCAACGAAGCTTGATCTGCTTTCTGCTTTAGACGGCTGCGATGAGTCGCTTGCTTCATCACTGTCTTCACCGTACTGCGAGACGATTTGCCGCAGCTCGTCAAAGCGATGTTGTTCCTGCTTTTGAGCAATGTAGATGATAAGCCCTTGATAAAGAGAATACAACAGCACAGCAACGCATATCACGGCAAGTAAAATCATTATGATGTTCTTTGCTTTGATTTTGTTCATCAGTAAAGCCTCCTTGAGATCATGCTTTAAGTCTGTATTTGTGAGTGCGAAGAATGAGGATCGACATCATAATAAGCAGGCAAATGGCCATAATAACGTATGCTGCAATGTTTATTGAATGGAATACACCTGTCGGAACGATAGCGTTACGATCATTTGTTACGGCGAGAGTTGCATTCTCACTAATCCGGAAGGTTTTGGTATTACCCGCGGTCGCGGCAGCATCGTCAAGCTTCATGCTCACAGAATAATCCGAATCATTTTCTTGGATCGTAATATCCCTGTTTCTGGGAAGCATGATCTTTACAACATCGCCGTGCTTTAGGGTGAACGTTGAATTGTTGTGCAACGGCGTATCCTGTGCAACACTGTTTTTAGTCCAAGTGTATTCATCGTTTACACTCGCGCCCACAACAGTCAATGTAAACGTAAATTCTTTGGTTCTGTCACCCAAAGAGCCGGTAACGTTTTTGGTAATGGTCAGTTCCACAGGAATGGAGTCGTAATCGATCTTATTATCCACTTCGATTCTACGGCTTGAAGTTGAAATGTCAGCGGCATACTGCATAAAGTCATCCGGAGCGTCGTGTGGAGCCGATAAGTACTTGCTGAACCAATAATAAAGCGTCGGTGGATTCTCCGGGATGATATACGTTGGAGGCGCTGTGGTTTCCATGATACAATAGGCGGTGTCCGTTTGGTATACTCTTGTACCGTTGCCGTATGTATCGGTCACTTTTATAATGAACTTTCCGTCGGAGTCTGTTGTGTAAGTTTTCGAGGTCGCTGCCCACTTTTTTAAAACGGCGTCCCATGTATATACGGTGAACACAGCGTCGGGCAGCGGTCTTCCGTCTTCCTGGTCAGTTTTTATGAGCCAGAATTCCTCGAATGTTGATTCACCGAATGTTTCAAAATCCTCAGCCCCGATATGTGTGTTGTCATCTCCGGACTCGTCTCCGTGTCCTTCCAGCGTTGCTGAGTTGGTAAGCGTAATTCCGCCGGACATAGAACTGTTGACCTGATAACTGTAAGTCAAACGCAGGTGCGTGCTGTCGGGAACCTCCATTTCGATGAACGCCTGCTTTACATCCGGATTAGTGGTATCGGTTTCGGTATGTGCCGTCCATTGTATATTATGCAGCACGGACCAGACGCCGTTTTCCTCTTTTTCGAGTTGAACGGAATTCAGGCTGAGGATAGCCTCTCCGGTACCCGTTCCCTGCCTTGCTGTATAGGTGAGCACATCCGTCAGCGACAGCCATTCGGAATCGTCCGTTCCGCCGCTGCCTGTGAGAAGGTTTTCGGCAGACGGGTTGATGTCCACCGTATATTTGAGCATATGCAGGTTTTTGTCCCAGCTGCTGGTTTTGTCAACGATCTTTTCCGTTTTTGTCGCATCGATATTGATCTGATTGTCCGCCTCGCCATAATCATCGCCGTTTGTTTCAACCCTTACGGTGTTGTTGAGTTCAAGATGAACTGTACCGTTTTGAGGCCACACATCTTCGGCGAGCTTACAGTAATAAATCACATAGAAGGTATTGCTGAACAAATCGGAGCTCTGGGAGTTTGCCGTCAGCGTAATGTCAACGACCTGTCTGCCTTCGTCGGAGGTTGAGAGATGTCCGGACGCCAATGTCTTGTAGAGCCAGAGATTGCCGATCTCTCCGGAAATCGCACCGTCATCACCAATTGTCAATAAGTTATCCGGGTTAGCGTCGATCAACAACAGGTTATACGGGTAGTCATTCATCCCGTAATTATACGCGGTCAAGGGAGTCGGGATCACTTTGACTCCGATCAGTTCAACACCTTTCGGAAGCGTGTCTGTAACACGATACTGCTGCAGACCCGGAGTCGGTGTGATCTGTGCGATCCAGACGAAAGACTTGTCTTCGTCTTCATAATCAAACGAAAGCGAATAGGGCTGCTCCGAAAAGTCGGTTTGCCAGTCGCTGATCTTTTGCACATTCAGCTTTTTGACGTTAGGGCTGATATTGTTGATGACCGGCAGAGTCTTTTGTCCGTCTGAAAACGTATTGAAGAACGACTCCGAAACTTTGCCGCTCATATCCCCGGTGGTCTGATACTGCCATTTGATATCTTCAACCATTCCGTCATTAAAAAGGTATCCGTTGCCCGCTGTGCCGACGGTAAATGTATATCCGGTGATCTTGTCTCCGGTATTCACAGGCGAGACAGACACATTCGGACCCCAGGCTGTTTGAAGCTCGGAAACAAGCGCGTCATACTGAGCCTGAGTCATATAATGCCCATCAGGGCTCAGCGTATCGGAGAATGTTGTGCCGGACTTAATGCCGCCCACGGGGATCTGAACGTTGATCGTCCAGTTCATTCCGTGCAGATCGTTTCCGAGACTCTGTTCTCCGTCAGCGGTTTTATCAATATCGCCGCCAGTAACAACAACGTCGTAAGATGCGGTATCACCGTCGAATTCCGCGTCATTATGCACGACTTTGGTCTCGCCGTACGCGACGTCGGGAAGGGTATAATAGGTAATGTGGTAGGTATTGTTGTTTGGCGCGCTTCCGTCCGCTGGAAGAAAGCGTACGCCGATGATCTTGTTATCGTTATTGTAAACAAACTCGTAATCTACGCCGGGCGTCGCGTCAACATATTCTCTCTGAACGAAGATGCCGTTGGTTCCGAGGATCGTTTCATTCTGCGCATCCGCAAAGCCGTTGTCATAAATGACTTTTCCGGCAATATCGCTTCCGCGGTCGTTGACGGAAATATACCACTGAATGTATTCGTCGAAAGGAATACCGTCTTTTCCGACCTTTTGGGGCTGCTTATTATAAATGAAATAATCCGCGTAATCCGATGTTGTTTCATTGTTGTCGGTCGAGGTGGCATCAAGCGTGTTGTATGCCGAAACAGCCGCGTTCTGATCCGGCAAACCGGTCACCCCGTATTCATATACAAGAGTATAATACTCGTTATTATAGAGCCGGGGCAGATTGAGCGATATCTTATATATGTTCTGCGTAGTAGCGTCAATATGTTCCTGTGCGGGGATGGAGGAGGTCTCGATGGTTCCGTCCGCATTATGCTTTACGACCGAGATCTCTGTCGGCGGGCTTACTGTTCCGCCGCCCGAATACGTAAAGGTATCCTTAACGTCGATGTCAGACGGCGTACCGTTAACGGAACTGACAGTGACCTCATAGCGAAGCTTGCCGTCGGCAGTGTAAGAACCTGTCTTCTGCGTCGTGATATCATAACCCTCATTGATATCCTCCGGCGGAATATGCACCGACTGGCTGTCGGTAAAGGCAACATCCAGTCCATCGTGGGTGGCGTCGCCGCTCGATCTGATCCAACACCTGCAGCTCAGAATGTTGTTGATCCTGTCGGTTCCGCTTTCGATCGCTTCCTGAATAAAATTGTCATCGTAAACGATTTCTATTCTGTAACGACCGTCGCCGGTAAGTATAAAATCATATGTGAACGCCAGTTCAAGCTCGGGGTACCTGTCGGACAGGTACGCATAGTACGGACCGCCGCTGATAAGACCCTCATTGAGGACCACTTCTTCCGGGAGAACATACACAAACTTATATCCGGCGCTTTTTACTGCTTCGATGCACTCCGTATCGATTACGAACTGGAGCTCAACTGTTGCCTGATAAAGATTATCTTTGATCTTTGTCGTTCCTGACGCGGTAACATTTGTTATGTAGCTGTCAAGCGGCACATCTTCGGTCGGCGCCGATCTCAGCTGACCGGACGGCGCTTTACGCGCCTTCGTTTTGGCTTTTTTCGGTTCGCCGGCAAAGCTTGAGGAAGCCGAGGTATGGTTCGGATAGTTAATATTATTTTCTTCCTCGGCGTTAACGGCGGGGGCAAGGTATCCGCAAAGACTTCCCGTCATAAGGATAACGGCAAGGACGAATGTTACCGCTTTGTTGATATTACGCTTTGCGGTGCGTAAAACAGCCTTGAAAAAGGAGGATAAGCACAACAATGCGGCAGATATTGTGTTTTGTGATCTATACGTAAGCGTAACCTCCTTTCTTTTGATTTGTTACGGAGCTAATTCTTTTCTTTGTTTTTCTTCTTTATCATTTTCTGCGTGTCGATAAGATAAACTATCGACAGTGTGAGCAATCCGACAGACGCGATCATGGCAAACAGGAAATACATCTCCATTCTTGTGTCGTCAATGGTCTTGGGATTTCTGTCGTTATTGCTTGATTCTGTTGGCGAGTCTTGTGGATTGGAAGTCGATTCATCGCTGCTTTCTTCAGAGTTGACAAAGATTAGTTTGCTGCCGCTGTACTTTTCCTCGCTCTTTGTGGCGATCATATTTGCTTCGAGCGTGTTGGCACACTCGGTCACATAGATCTTGATGCTGTAAACCGTGTCGTCAAAAACTATATTTCTGTCATCGGGTACGGTTTGTACCGTATAGTCAAAAACGCCCGGTTCGACCAAATCTATTTCAAACCTTCCGGTCTCTCCGTCTTTCAGAGTCAGCTCTGTTTTCTGGGGGATCGGACAGTTAACATCCGGTATTATTTTTACTGTGCCGCCAAGGGTGACCTCAACTTCTATTTCATACTTAATGTGCTCGTAATCATAGGCGTAAGCGGTAAACCCGAAAAAGCCCGGCACAAGTAGTATCAAAATGCAAAATGTAAGTAATTTCTTCATTTTTATCCCCGATCCTTTTGTGTTAATACTCCGAAAACGATCATTCTTTCGTGGCTCTCGGCAGATTGGCAGGTCGAAAGCGCTATCAGCTTTAAGCCTGCGCTGACCCCGCTCGGGTCATATATAAAAGCATGCTCGTTCAGATAATCAAGCAGAGCCTGATTGTTGCTTTTGGGAGGGTCAAAAATGACCTTCTCGGTTGCCTGCGCCTTACACGCGGCAAAAAACATGATATTGTATTCATCACCGTTTGTTACAGTCAGTAAGCCTGTTCTGTGCGCCTCAAAATATGATTTATCCTTATACTCGTCGAGTGCGCCGAACATCGCGCCGTATTCCATATGGTGACCGTAGATCAGCGAGTACGGGTCGTTGAATGTTTTATCGTTTCTGTTGTCAAGGAATATGCTTCCGGACAGAGAGAACTCCCCGTAAGGATCCTTGTTCAGATATTCCGCGTTGGTTTTTCCCTGCATCACGGGGTAGTCTATCCTTGTACCGTCTATCGTGATCCACGCCACAGCGTCCTCCGACAGCTCACGAAGCTCCTCGGTGTTTCCGGCTGTGGGCTTGTATTTCATTATCTTCGAGTCGTTTGCGCCGTTGTACACCATAGCGGTTTCGATCATGGCGTACAGACAGATGAGGAACAACAGCAGCGAGACGATCGCAACAATGAAATTTATGCTTTTGTGGGCAAATATAATGCTTTTTCGTATCATTATCTCACCTGGTAGATAGTCTGTCAGGCAGCGGAAATAATCCAAACGATTATTGATCTGAGTGGACTATTCCCGCTGCACTGTTTAAACTACGGATTCGCACTAAAAAGGGGGGTTATTCATTCGAAATAACGCATTCTTCCCCTTTATCCGATTTAATGAATCAATCAATCATCAACTGAATTATCAATAGCTGCGTCTTTTTTTTCTGCAGATGATGAAGATAAAGACTGCGCCGAATACGCAGATACCGATAGCGAAAGGTGCTATTGTCATAATAATACCTGTCGGGATGATGCCGTTACGGGTATTGGTAAAGGCAACGCTGTGGTCGCTGTCGAGAGTGACGGCGCCCTGGCTTGGTCCGGAATTTTCCTCGCCTCTGTCAAGTCTGTGGGTAGCGGTATAGTCATCGGGATCCTCCGTAACGGTGCAGACTGCGCCTTTGTTAAGACCGATGACCTTAACGGTACTGCCGTCTGTAAGTGAGTATTCACCGGTCGCTGTTCCGTTGGTGCCGACAGTGATAGATGTGGGGTTACCCGTTACATCATTTGCGATGATGGGATATGTACCCGGGTTAGCGCCTGTGATATTAAGTGTGAATTTGAACCTCTTGTTCTTATCACCCTGATTACCGGAGATCGTCTTGCTGAAATCAAAGTCATGCTGTGTAAGGGTGTTGATGTAACCGGAGCTCTTTTTATCGGGATTGGAAGTGTACTTGCCGTTAATGTCAATGTCTGTCTCAGCATCACGAAGAACATAGCCGTCAACGCTGAGCACGTTGTTGCTGTCCGCAACGACAAAAACATCCAGATAACGGGTGGGGTTAGAGTCATAGGTTACGCCGGGCAGATTGCTGTTTGTCTCAGAGATCTCGTATCTGTATACGCCGGGCTTTGTGAAAGAAGTGTTGGGTAAGGTGATAGAAACGGTTTTCTGTGCATACTTTTTGCCCGCGGTCGGATGGTTCGGATCGGCGTCAGTCGGGAGACCGGCAATTGTAGTTGCGGTATCGGTGTTGGAAAATGCTGCTGTTCCGATCGTACCGCCGCCTGTGTCGGATACTAAAATCTCGATGGTGTTAGCGGTCGCCGGTACAGGAGTGCCTCTTCTGATGGTGTAGCTAAAAGTTACATCGGGGATGTTGGCGTCTGCGTCAACAACAAGGTTTTTCACAAATGTTGTTGAGCCGCCGATAGGGGTGTAGGTGGTTTCCGCCGAAGCGGTGATTGCGGTAGTGCCTAAAAGCAGTACGAAAGCTAATAGCATTACCAAGGCTGTTGACAGTTTTCTTTTCATGTGATTTCCTCCTTTTCATAAAAATTTTTGATAAATGTATCTGCTCCCGTTTCCGGGTTTGCATTTGAAGTTTAAAAACCTCTGCGGCGCAGGGACAGGATGAGTGGACCGTCTATATCGCTCAGATCGACCGCGCCGAAGCTGCGGCTGTCAAGGGTATCTTCCCTGTAGTCGTTTAATATAAACGCCTTGCCTTCTTCGACCGTGTATGGGAAGGAGACGGCTGAATTCTCCGCTTTATATGTCGGATAATATATGTCCTCCAAAGCGATGGCGTTGTTTACGAGCAATTCGCCGTTCTCGGAAATATCAATGACATTGCCCGGAAGTCCGACGACCCTGCCCGTTCGGGTCTTGCCGTCGTGCCTGTACAAAACCGCAGCGTTAAGATACGGGCGCTGAAGCTTCAGCGAAATCACCAGATCGCCGTCATTTACAGCGGGATGCATATTGTTCCCGTAGTTGATCGCGATACCGAGCACAAAGGCAAAAATCAGCCATACCGCAAGGTCTATCGACGCGATTTTTATTGCCAGGCTGATAATGAGCCGCTTAGTCGATAAGGGCTTAGGAGGTTCCTTGTTATTTCCTGCTTTTTCATCAGGCGTGCGTCCCCTGATTTCTTGTTTTTCATTATTCGGATTCATATTGTTCCTCTTAATTGGTAAATATAACGTC
>CAMHHL010000076.1 GCA_946184925.1 uncultured Clostridia bacterium
CCGGGTGCCCGACCATATTCATATGCTGCTTGCGCAGCAAGCATAAAAATTCGGTTGGGAAGAAAAGAAGATTTAAATTGAAAATTGAAAATTGAAAGTTGAAAATTATGGTCGGGCAGACAGGTCGGCACGTACAAAAGCGCCGGGTGCCCGACCATATTCATATGCTGCTTGCGCAGCAAGCATAAAAATTCGGTCGGGCAACAGACGTGAGAAACTCACAATCTGTCTGCCCGACCAAAACTTACCACTTACATCTTACAACTTACAACTTGCTCGCCACATTAATTGCTAATTGCTCATTGCTAATTGCTAATTAATTACGCATTACGCATTACGAATTACGAATTTCAATAATCCCACTCCGGGACGTATTTCTCGTCGGCGGAGCTTAGCTCCTGAACAAAGCCGTCGAGCTCTGTTGAAAATAAATAATCCCTGACCTTCCGGTATTCCCGGGAGGTTATTTTTCTGTTGAGCTTGGGGTATTCCGCGGCTTTGCCGTGGGGTATATACTGCCCCATAAGGCTCAGGTACACGCCCGGAAATTCTCTTTCCGTTATATCTATCACGCCGAGGCTGTTGCGCGTGTGGTTCGGGAGCACAAGGTGGCGGACGATTGTCCCGCGCGTCATCATGCCGTCACCGTCAAATGCAGCTTCGCCCGTCTGCCGCAGCATTTCCGCGATAGCGGCTGTTGCGGTTTCGACATATCCCGGCGCGCCGGAGTATTCAAGCGCGAGCGCGTCGTCGGAATATTTGAAGTCCGGCAGGTATATATCAATGTATCCCTCAAGCCTTTGGAGCGTTTCTACGCTCTCATATCCTCCACAATTGTACACAATCGGGATATTCGGGCGGTAAATTCCGAAGGCCTCAACAATAGCGTCAACATACGGAGTGGGGGAGATCAGACTGATGTTGTGAACTCCCGTGTCCTCAAGCCTTTTGAACTCGTCGGCGAGCCGTGCCGGAGTGATAAAAACTCCGTTGTTTTCGGCTGAAATTTCATAGTTTTGGCAGAAAACGCACCTCATTGTACAGCCGGAGAAGAACACCGCGCCGCTTCCGCGCGTACCGCTTATGCAGGGCTCCTCCCACATGTGCGGCGCGATCCGCGCGACCTTGGGCAGAGTTCCGAGCCGGCAGAAGCCGCTTCCGCTCCTTTCGCCGCGGTCGGCTGAGCAGCTGTGCGGACAAAGATTACAAATCATACTATCACCGACGTCAGTATACCACAGGTTCGTCCCTTCGGGCAAGGCTAAAATGTCTCGCGGTCGGCAAGGTAGTTTTCCAGCACGTCGTCAAAGTGTTCCGGGCTCAGTCCGGCTCGGTTGCATGCGTCGCATAGCCGCTGTACAGGCTCAAGCATCACCGAGATGTCGTATATGTTGCGCTCTGTTACGATTTTAATTCCGTAGCCGTCGCTTTCGCCTGAGGGATAAAGGACTGAATATTTAGTCATAACAGCCTCCAATGTTTAGTTTTGTGAATAAATTACACTATAATTATGACATTGTTGCGCCATAATGTCAATACTTTTCACCATAAAAAATACAAAAAATTATTTGCAATTTTACCGACGCCAACCGATTGACGCTCAAAATAATCAATATGCACAAAAAACGGGCTCAAATTTCGTTATACAGGGCTTCTTATAATTCTTTATAAGAATATTGAAAAAGCTGTCATTTGGTATGATAATAGGTACAAATGCAATAATATTGCAATGTTTAGGAGTTGATTTTATGAAATTACGCAGAATGCTCTCGTTGCTGCTCGCGGTTCTCATGCTCTGCTCGGTTGCTGTCGTTTCGGCAGGCGCCGCCGAGACGAACACAACGGCGACAGGTGCGGGCTATTACAACCTCAACAAGTACTCGGGTCAGGTTTATTCGGGTACAGACCTCGGTTGTACATACTCTCCCTCAGGAACCACCTTCAAGGTCTGGTCTCCTCCGGCAACAAAGATTCAGGTTAAGCTTTATAAAACCGGTACCGACCGCGAGAACAACGCGGGCGTAATCGGCGTGTATAATCTCACAAAGGGCAGCCAATCCGTTTGGTCGGCTACTGTTCCCGGAGATCACAAGAATCAGTATTATACATATCTTATCACAGCTCCGAACACCTCGGGCGTTACTGAGACAAACGAAACTCAGGACATCTACTCCAAGGCTGTCGGCTGTAACGGCGACCGCTCCATGATCGTTGACCTCAACGACACCAACCCCGACGGCTGGGCTGACGACAAGCACGTTCTCTTCAACAACAAGACCGAGGCTGCCGTTTGGGAGCTCCACATTCGTGACTTCTCCGCAGATCCCGACTCCGGCGTCAGCGAGGAGAACCAGGGCAACTACCTCGCCTTCACCGAGGGCGGCACAACCTACAAGAAGCAGGGCTCAATCAAGACCTGTATCGACTATCTTGTAGAGAATAACATCAACTGCGTTCAGCTTCTTCCGTTCGCTGATTACGACCAGATTGACGAGAACTACGGCGACTCCGCCGACACACGTAACTGGGGCTACAACCCCAAGAACTACAACGTTCCCGACGGCGCGTACTCCTCGAACCCCTACGACGGTAACGTTCGTATCAGAGAAGCAAAGCAGATGATTCAGGCTCTCCACGACAGAGGAATCTCCGTCGTAATGGACGTTGTTTACAACCACACCGCCGGCTACGCTGCTTCCTGCTTTACAAAGACAGTTCCCGGCTACTATTACAGAATGCTCAGCGCCACCGCGTATTCCGGCGGTTCAGGCCAGGGCAACGAGCTTGCTTCCGAGAACGGAATGGTTCGTAACTATATCATCCAGTCGCTTCTCTACTGGGCAAGCGAGTATCACATCGACGGCTTCCGCTTCGACCTCATGGGTTGTATCGACGTCACAACCCTCAACCAGGCGCGTCAGAGACTCAACAGCCTCTATTCCGACGGCTCCGGTCAGAAGATTCTGATGTACGGCGAGCCCTGGGCAGGCGGCGACACATATGTACAGACAGGCCCCTCCGCGTCCAACGCAAGAACAGCCCTCAGCAAGAGCGTGGGCGTTTTCTCCGAGGAATGGACAGATAACGCTGTTGACACCAAGGGCAAGGGCGCTTCATGGCTCGGCGGAACAACATCAAAGACCTCAACCGTAGTCAACGGTATCAAGGCTAACATCATCGACTCTAACGATAACACAAAGACTGTTACATACATCGACAACCACGATAACTACACCATCTGGGACAGAATCGTAGGTGCAAAGACAACCTCCGGCGAAGGCAAGAAATCCGCCACAACCGGCACAGGCAACGTCAACAGCACATCGGCAACCTACACCAACCAGCTCAAGCTCGCCGGTGCTCTCGACCTCACCTCCCAGGGTATCAAGTTTATGAATTCCGGCGACGAGTTCGCGCGTACAAAGCTCGGTACAAAGAACTCCTACAACTCCCCCGACTCCGTCAATATGCTCGACTGGAAGCGTGTTTCCGCTTACAAGGAGTGCGTTGACTACTTCAAGGGACTTCGCCAGATTAACGAGGTCTACACCCCGTTCCACGACGATACCAACACCTCAAAGAACACAATGAGCTTCATCTCCCAGTCGGGCTCGCTCATTGCCTATACAATCAGCAACAACACCTCCAACAAGGCGAACGAGTGGGGCAAGGTTGCCGTAATCCTCAACGCAGGTTCCTCCGCCGCCAGTGTTTCTGTTCCCGGAAGCTGGACTGTAGTCGCCAACGACAAGCAGGCAGGCGTCAAGGCTCTCGGTACTGCAAGCGGCAGCTACTCCGTACCTGCCAAGTCGGCAGCTATCCTCGTTGAGACCTCAAGCTATAAGGACTTCTCATCGAAGTACACCTACGGCACACTCACCACAAACCACTATGTAAACGGTGCGCTCGCCAAGACCACAAAGGCAGAGTACAGAATCGGTACAAAGTACCACGCTCTCAAGGATTCCTCAATCCTCATCTCCAACAACCTCACCAAGACAGAGGGCACAGCATCCGGCACCTTCACAGCCGACACAACCGTAAGCTACTACTATGAGTCCAACAACAAGAACACAGGCGTTCTCACAGTTAAGTATACAGACTCCACAGGCAAGATTCTCAGCCCGAGCATGACCTACCGCCTCGAGGCAGGCGACAAGTACAGCATCCCCGTAGCTTCTGTTCAGGGATATCAGCTTGACACCGACAAATACCCCTCCGGCACAACAGGCACCTTCACCGGCGCTGACAAGACAATCCAGTTCATCTACAAGCCTCTCACATCTCAGGAGACCACAATCCACTACTACAACGCCAACAAGTGGAGCTATGTAATCGCCTATGCATACACCGACGACGGCGAAGAGCCCGTAGGCGTATGGGATCAGGGCTCCAGAGGCAAGGGCAAGATGGCAGCCGACACTGCAAAGGGCGCCAACTGGTACAAGATTACAATCCCCGTAGCGTCCTGCTACATCATGTTCCATGACCTCGGAAGCAATCAGGAGCCCGCTCAGAACGAACCCGGATACCTCGTAGCCGGCGACTGTACGGTTCAGAACAAGATTGTTTCCTACAACTCAACTCTTGTCACATCATATATCGACATCGACACCGGTAAGAAGCTCAAGGCTGACACAAGCGTAACAGCATCCAAGAAGAGCATCGACCAGTACACAACTCAGGGCGACAACACCCTCGGAACCCTCGTAGAAACTCCTGCGAACGCAACAGGCTTCTACAAGCCGGGCGTTGTTAACGTAGTTTATCTCTACAGAACCGGCGCAGAACCCACACAGGCACCCACTCAGGCTCCGACGCAGGCGCCCACTCAGGCGCCCACTCAGGCTCCGACACAGGCTCCGACGCAGGCGCCCACTCAGGCACCCACAACTATTCCGCCGACAACCGCGCCCCCGATAGTTGTTGACAGCTACATCCTCGGCGACTCCAACTGCGACGGCACAGTCAACATCATGGACGTAACCTTCATCCAGCAGTACCTCGTCGCTCTCACAACCTTTGACAAGAACAACGAGCGCAACGCTGATGTTGACGGCGACGGAAGAATCAGCATCAAGGATGCTTCCTTCATCCAGAGATACCTCGTAGGAATCACTGTTCCTTATGAAATCAACAAGGAAAAGAAGGAGACAGTTCCTGCTCCGACACAGGCTCCCACAGCCGCTCCGGTAACTGACGCGCCGACACAGGCTCCCACTCAGGCACCGACACAGGCTCCCACACAGGAACCCTATACTGAGCCCGAGCCCTACACCGAGCCTGAAACATACACCGAACCCGAGCCCGAATACGCAACGGTTCTCTTCTCCAACTCCAAGCGCTGGTCCGGCGAGATTACCTGCTACTACTGGTTCGACGGCTCTGACGGCGAGATTGCGTGGCCGGGTGCTCCGATGAACCTTGTCGGACAGAATGAGTATTTTGAGGATCAGTACTCAATCGAAGTCCCGGTTGGCTGCAACGTTATCTTCACCAACGGCACATCCCAGACCGCGGACGCTGTGTTCAACGGCGAGACCGGCTTCTATCCCACAGATGAAATGGATGAATCCGGGCACTATATCGTAGGTTCATGGTAAATAAACAGTTCAAACCCGAGCGGACAGCCTTTAGGCTGCCCGCTCAGTCATCAGAATGTGAGTGAGAAAATATGAAAATGAAAAAGCTGACGGCACTGCTGCTCTCAGCCGTGCTTATTATTTCAATGTTTACCGCGTATGCTTTGAGCGCGTCAGCCGCAACGGCGACAATCAGCTACAGCTACAGCGGTAAAGATTCCGCCAAGCCGGGCTTTGCCGAGGGAACAATCACCCTCACCGGACAGGCAGGCACCTATTGGCTCTATTGGGCTGACAACAGCAACGTCCTCACCGGTTATACCCAGCTTGCGAAGCTTACACTGTCCTCACAGGGCAGCGTAACCCACAAGATGTATGAGCGTTCCGCAATTCCTGCCGACGCAAAGAAGCTTGTCGCCTATAAAAGCACCTCAAAGCCGAGCGTAACAACAGTTGCCGCGGCTGACGCTGTTTATGACATTCCGGCTTCAAAGCGTCTCGCAAAGCCGACAAGCCAGCGGCTCTACCGCTTCGCTTCCTATTCGGACGTTCATATCGACGACACCTACAAGACCTACAAATACTGCCAGGAGCACTGGAACGATGCCCTGAACACCGCCGCGGCGCGCGGAGCGGAGTTCATCACCCTCTCGGGCGACTATGTAAACAACAACATCGACTACAGCGGAATCTCTGTTGCCGAGTGGAAAACCTACCAGAAGGTTCTTGCGAATTCCAACTACTGCGACCCCGTGTATGAAGCCATCGGCAACCATGAGCTCTGGCAGGATCCCGCAGGCGGCACCAAGGACTTCATCAAGGCGACAGGTCTCGAGGGCTCCAACGGCACCGCGAGCAAGGCTTATTTTGAGAAAACTCTCAACGGCGACCACTTCATCTTTATGGCGATGGAGGGCGGCTTCTATCCCGACAGAACCGAGGAGTTCACCGACGCCCAGCTCACATGGGTTGAGAATCTTGTCAAGAAGTATTCCGGCGACGGTCACAACATCTACATCATCGAGCATTCCCAGTTCTATAAGTACGGCGCCGGCGACCGCACAAACGGCGAGCCCTACTATGACATTCCTCTGAAGGACAATCAGGTTACGAGCAGACGCTTCAAGGCGCTTCTCAACAACTATAAGGACATCATCTTCCTCTCCGGCCATACTCACATCGCCTTCAAGGAGCAGTACAACTTCTCCGACAACAACGGAACTTCCTGCCAGATGGTTCACAACTCCTCTGTCGGCGGAACACGACCGATTGTCAACGGCACTCTCGACCGCGCTTATCCGCGCGACCAGACAGAAGGCTATATCGTAGATGTATTTGGCGACGCGATTATCTTCAACGGCGCAAATCTCTACTACAACGAGTACGATCCCAACTGCTGCTACATCATCAAGACCTCGAGTACTATGTATGCCGAGCAGCACGGCGGCACAAGTCCGACGGCTTCGCCCGTAACTTCACCGACATCTCCGTCTGAAACCGGAAACACCGTCGCGCCCACAACTCCGGCGACCGATTCAACAATCGCTCTCCCCACGGTCAGCCCCTCGTCCTACTACCTCAAGGGCTCCTTCAACAGCTGGGGAAATTCAAATCCGCTCTACTCAACCAACGACGCCGGAATCTACCTCACAACTCTCAGGCTCTCCGCCGGAACCTATACCTTCAAGATTAACAGCGGCAGCACATGGTACGGCAACGCGGGCACAATCGAGGACACCACCAAAAAGACCTCAAAGGGCGGCTGGGAGCTGACTACCTCAGCCGGCGACTGTACCCTCAAGGCGACAGGCGGCTACTACACCTTCAACTTCAACTCCTCAAACCACAAGCTCAATGTTTATTATACCGAGGATGACCCGTACGCCACCGAGGCTCCTCAGCCCACAACTCAGCCGACAACTGCCCAGCCCACAACAGCTCCCGAACCTTCCTACAGTCTCGGCGATGTTGACGGCGACGGTATTATCACCGTAATGGATGCAACAATGATTCAGCGCAGCCTTGTGTCTCTCGAAACACTGACGCAGGTTCAGTATAACGCTGCCGACGTTGACGTTGACGGCTATGTTACCGTTCAGGACGCAACCAAGATTCAGCGCTATATCGTCGGTCTTGACACTCTCGGAAGAGCGTCGGTAGGCTCGAAGAATATCGTTTCATCCGGAGCCTCAGACATCAAGACTACAGTCAAGGAAAATCTTGCGAAGTACTATCGCTATTCTTCCTACGATTGCTATCAGGCTCTCAAGAAGGAATACAAAAAGACTTCCCCGGACGAGTCAAAGCTCGAAACTCTACAGAGCGCGCTTCTCGCTGTAGTTGACCCGAGCAACGTTGACGCTTCGGGAAATATCACCGTTTACTTCGAGAATACCAACGGCTGGTCATCTCCGAATGCATACGCGTGGGGCAGCGGCAACGAGAAGGCATGGCCCGGCAACGCGATGACATATGTCGGCAGGAACTCAAACGGAAAGTCGATTTATAAGTACACTGTCAACATCGACAAGTACCAGAAGATTATCTTCAACAGCGGTTCAAACCAGACTCAGGATATCACGCTTTCGGACAGCAACACCTGCTACTATATCAGCGGCAGCTCGAGTCCCTACAGCGTTGGTTCATACACATTCAAGCAAAGTTATATTGTCGGCTAGGCTGACAGAAAGGATTAAAAAATGATTATTGTTACAACAGACGCAATCACAGGCAAAACACTGCATGAGCTCGGAATAGTTTCCGGCAGCACCGTCCGCTCCAAGAACGCCTTCAAGGATATCGGCGCAGGTCTCAAGAACCTCATCGGCGGCGAGCTCGTCTCCTATACAAAGATGCTCGCTGAGGCGAGGGATATCGCTACTCAGCGTATGATAGAGCAGGCTCAGAGCATGGGCGCTGACGCTATCGTAGGCGTTCGTTATTCAAGCGCAGGCATCACCGAGGCTGCCGCCGAGATTCTCGCTTTCGGCACAGCGGTTAAGTTCGCCTGATATATTCTAAAGCAAAAATTGAGCCGGCTCAGATTTCTGAGCCGGCTTTTTTACTCTCTCTACCCTTTTGGCTTGAGTGCTCCTATCAAAAGTATTATTTGAGCTGTGTGTTGCTGTCCTATCAAACGTCAAAAGCCTTCCCTTGGGGGAAGGTGTCGCCGACAACTTGTTGGCGGTGACGGATGAGGGACTACGTTTCTGCAAGAAGTGCTTTTTTAA
>CAMHHL010000077.1 GCA_946184925.1 uncultured Clostridia bacterium
CTTCATGGTTAACAGTGTTTTTTATTTCACTGTCTTCCATAAAGGGAGCATACCACCGCTACAGAGGCTATGTCTACGATACCGAGACCGACTTGTACTAACTCCAAAGCTGCTACTACGAATATCCTGACGAGCAATTTGTGCAACAGGTTGTTGCACAAATTCCGTGGGGACAGAATATAGTATTGCTTGATAAGGTTACAGATGATTCTATCCGACGTTGGTATACAGAAAAAACGCTAGAA
Organism: uncultured Clostridia bacterium; assembly: GCA_946184925.1. Lineage (GTDB taxonomy): Bacteria > Bacillota > Clostridia > Oscillospirales > Acutalibacteraceae > Ruminococcoides. Next base: position 246 of record CAMHHL010000077.1, read on the forward strand.
AACGGTTGGTCTCGAAATGTCCTCACTCACCAAATTGAAAGTGATTTATATACGCGTCAGGTGCTCGCAAACAAAGTGAATAATTTTGAAAAGCTGCTTGCAGCTGAGCAGAGCGAACTGGCTGTTGAGACGATGAAGGACCCCTACATCTTTGATTTTATACCATTTCGCGAGGATATGGTCGAGCGTGATATTGAAAATGCCTTGGTAAAAGAAATCACGAGACTGCTGTTAGAGCTTGGAACGGGATTTGCTTTTCTCGGCAATCAATATCATATTAATGTCGGCGGCGATGATTTTTATATTGACCTGCTGTTCTATAACATCAACCTGCGTTCATATGTAGTAATTGAGCTGAAGACAGGAGACTTTAAGCCTGAATACGCGGGACAGCTCAATTTCTATCTTTCAGCCGTTGACGGAATTTTGAAAAAGGAGCATGACAATCCGTCAATAGGTCTGCTGCTTTGTAAAAACAAAAACGATTTGGTTGCGGAATACTCCCTGAAGGATATGTCTAAGCCGATGGGCGTGAGCGAGTATAAAGTCACACGCGATTTGCCCGATGAACTGATGAATCAGCTTCCGTCGGTTGAGGATATTCAGAAGAGGATAAAATAATAATCTAATAGTGCGAAAGGAATTTACAGTATGAATAACTCGGATATGGTCATGTTTGAAGAAAAAGAAATAATCGAAATATCCGAACAATATCGTAATATTTTCGTGCAATACGCAAAAACATATAAACATACATTTGAGTCAGAATTTGTTAAGGCGATGAACACTGTTGTCAGAGAAGAACTGAGTGCCGGTTCGGATATGACGCTAGGATATTATTGTCCGAGCCCGGTTAAGGATTTGATTATCGGCAATGTTCACCGAGGAAAGATTCTTAAACGTATAACCAAACGCTCCAAGCCTGATACAAAGTACGGTTTTTCAGAGGACGGGAAAATGGCTGTATTTATTCACTTGCCTACAGATTATAATATTCTCGGTTTTGTGTTGTATGAGAATAACACGGTTAACTATGTGTGCTTTCAAAAAAGGGAAGAAGAAACAGAACCGGAATGGATTGCTCAAGCAGAGTATGACGGTCAAGGCAGGATTGTTCGGTATACATTAGGTTTGTTTATCGGATTTCGTTGCAGTGAAATACAGCAGGAGATATACACATATTCCGATGAAGGTATGAAATATGTTGTAATGTGGGACTATCTCCGAGCCAACTGTATTTCACAGATTAATTTTTTGCTTCATCACGACAAGGACGGATATCTTATTGGATTTGAAGACCTTGATAGCGAATATTGGAAAGGGCATATATTTGAAATCACTCCGAGTAAAAGAAGAAAGATTTGAGAAGAATATGGTGTCGTGACTCGTTCTCCGCACACAACACACAAGCAGCAAAACAACGCAAAACCCCTGTAAACAAGCCGATCTTTGCGTTTGAAAAGTTCTCCAAGAGATAAACAATATATCAGACCTTTCGGGAAATCGAGAGGTCTGTTTCTTTTTGAGGCGGCAAATTATGGGTATTGCTTTTTGACAGAATTTATTGTATGATAAATTGTGAGTAGATATTTTTATCTGAAATTATTAAAAGTGGTGATATTTATGAAAACAAAAAAATTAGCCGCAATCGCCGCTTGTGCGGTTGCGATGACGGCTATGCTCGCATCCTGCGGCGGCAAGACCGAGGGCTCGTCGTCCGCGGCTTCGTCGTCAAAGACAACAACCTCGGTTGTTTCGGCTGATGCAGGCAACGAGGAAACGACAAAAGCCGAGGAAAAAAGCTCTGAGTCAAAGGCTGAGTCCGAGGTCTCAAAGGCGGAGAGCAAGGCGTCCTCAGACGCAGGCTCAGAGGTTAAGTCCGACAGCAAAACGGAGAGCAAATCCGAGAGCAGCGCGGTTTCCTCGAACAGCTCAAAATCTTCCGTAAGCAAGGATACGAGCACAAAGTCCAAGTCAGAACCCAAGGCAGTCTCTAAGCCCTCGTCAAAGAAGAGCAAAGCTTCGGGCAAAACCTCGAGTAAAACATCCAAGCCCAGCTCCAAGCCGAGCTCAAGCTCTTCCAAAACTTCATCCAAGACTTCTTCCGAGAGCGAAGAGCCCGGAATAGCAAAAGATAACGTGGAGGTAGATTTCAATGACCTTATTTAGTAAAAGACTCATCGCGGGCGCAGTTTCCGCCCTTGCGATTACAGGAATGGTATCATTCGCCGCAAGTGCCGATACTACGGCTCTCTGCGGAGACACTAATAACGACGGCGTCGTTAATATCTCCGACGCTACATACATCCAGAAGGTTCTCATCGACAAGGCTGACAAGACCGACGCATATAACAAAAACGGCGATGTCAACCTCGACGGTGTTATCGACGTTGAGGATGTTACAGCGATTCAGAAGTATCTTGTCCGAATCTATGACGAGCTTCCGATAGGCGAGAAGCCCTCGCAGCCTGCAACCGAAGTGACAACAGCAACAGAGCCCGAGAGCGAGACTCAGGCTCCCACAGCGAAACCCACTGAGCCTGCAAGCGAGACTCAGGCACCCACCGAGCCCGTGAGCGAGACACAGGCACCGACAGTAAAGCCGAGCGAGGTGCCCACTGTTAAACCTACCGAGGCTCCGACAGTTCAGCCTACAACTGCAGCTCCCACCCAGCCCACAACCGTTGACCCGCACGCGACAGACGCCGACGGCTGGGAGCACAAGATTTATCAGCCATGATTTTTAACTATAAGATTGCGGACATAGTTTTCAGCGCCGATATTATCTATAAAAGCACCTACGAACGCATGAAGGACTATCTCGCCCCCGAGGGCGAGAAGCCCGAGTTCGGCTTCAAAATAACCGACGCGGATATTGCGGAGGAAAGGCGGCTTTCGCCCTATGATTTTCCCGATAACGTCTATGAGCACACCGCGGTCTATCGCAAATATATCTATGAGATAATGGAGAAGTACGACGCGTTCTTCTTCCATTGCTCTGCTATTGCTGTCGACGGTGAGGCGATTATGTTCACTGCGCGCAGCGGAACCGGCAAGAGCACTCACCGCAACTTATGGATGAAGAATTTCGGCGACAGGGTGACGGTCATTAACGACGACAAGCCCGTAATCCGCAGGATTGACGGCAAGTTCTACGTCTACGGAACCCCTTGGCAGGGCAAGGAAGGGCTCGGCTGCAATATTCGCGTGCCGGCGAAGGCTCTCTGCTTTCTTTCCAGGGCGGAGGAGAACTCGATTGGACCGATTGACACAATTTCGGTCGTCGCGAAGCTGATGAACCAGACCGTCCGCCCGTCCGATCCGTGGCTCATGAGCAATTTGCTCGATTTGCTCGACGGCTTTGTCCGTCAGGTCGATTGCTATGACCTCAGAGTAAACATGAACGATGACGCCGCGATTGTGGCGTACAACGGAATAAAAGGAAAATAAAAAATGAAGAGAAAAGAAGGCTTTCTTCTGCGTCAGTTCGGCGATGACTACATCGTTGTGGCTGTCGGAGACGACGCGGAGAATTTCAACAAGCTCATTACCCTAAATGGTGTCGGAGCTTTTATCTATAACTTTATCGTCGAGGAAAAATCCCGCGATGAGGTTGTTGCCGCGCTGACCGAGCACTACGAGGTCGAACGCTCGCTTGCCGAAAGTGACGTCGCAGCGTTCGAGGCAAGGCTCAGCGCCGCCGGACTGATTGATGACTAAAACCATCGAGGAGGTCATCAGCGAACGCGGCTATTATGTCACAAACCCAAAGGGAATGAGCATGTTCCCGATGCTGCGCGAGGGAACCGGCGAGGCATATATCGTCAAGCCCGAGCTTCCGCTCAGGCGGCTCGATGTGCCTGTTTACAAGCGCCGCGACGGAACCTATGTAATGCACAGGGTGCTTTCGGTTGACGAAACCGGCTACTCCTGCTGCGGCGATAACCAGTGGGTTCTCGAGAAAGGCGTCAGCGATTCTCAGATTATCGGCGTTCTCGATTCGTGGTATAAGAACGGCAAAAAACACACCGTGCGTGACAAATCCTACCTCAGATACGCGCGTTTCTGGAGCAGCTCTCTCAGATTTAGAAGGGTTCTGCTCGCTTTTGCTCACGGATGGCGCAGACTCAGGTATTTTGTGCGTTCCGCCGGCGGAAAAATACTCAGAATATTAAAACTGAAGAGATAATTAATGGAAAATGTAATAACAGTAAAAAATATGCGTGAGAGCGACGCGTTCACCATCAACACCTCCGTCAGCGGCAGGGAGCTGATGTACCGCGCCGCGATGGGCGTTTTTAACAGCACCGTATGGAAGGGCAGAATCGCCGTAGTCTGCGGCAGCGGAAACAACGGCGGCGACGGCTACGCTCTCGCCGAGATTCTCTCCGAGCGCAAGTTCCCGGTCACTGTCCTCAGAACAGGGGAAAGGTTTTCCGAGGACGGTTCCTATTACTACAAGCGTGCCCTGAAGAACGGCGTGGGTGACATCGTTTGTGACGAGTTCACCGATTTTTCTCAGTATGATATTATAGTCGACTGCATTCTCGGCACCGGGTTTTCAGGCTCTCTGCGTGAGGATACCGTCGCTCTGATTGAGGCGATAAATCGCTCCGGAGCCTATGTCGTCAGCGTTGACATCAACAGCGGGCTTTCCGGCTCGAACGGGCTGGCGCTGCCGGTTGCGGTCAAATCCGACCTTACCGTTTCAATCGGCTATTTCAAGACCGGAATGTTTCTCAATCAGGCAAATGAATTCATCGGCAGGCTTGTAAACGCCGAAATCGGGATAAAGCTCCTCAAAAACCAGTACTATCTGGTCAGCAGTGAAGAGCTCAGCCCATTCGTCGGCTATTCAAGCGTGGAGCTCAGCGCGGAGCAGTTCGCTCTCGAGTACGCACTTGACGAGGACGAATTCAGGCGCAGCCCGGTTAAGGTAGCTGTCAAGGAAAGCGTCGACAGCAAGAAAATCTTTGTAATAGATTATCACGGCAGCAAGCTCGTAGTCGACCAGACTTACGTGTATTTTCAGTCGGACAAGGTCAAATCCCCCGAGCAGAAGTACACACCATTCGGCTGAGCGTGCCGCAATATAAGAAAGGTTATGTAAAAAATGGAATCAAAAGACCTCAAAAATCCCGAGCTCCTCGAGGCGATAATCGCCATGCAGGAGGACAACAATCAGAATACCGTCAACAACATGATTGACTGCGTAATGAAGGCTCAGTTCATCACACCCGGCAATGTCTCGAAGCCGCACCCCGTTGCCAAAACCGACAAGAACGGCGGCACGGTCATGCAGCAGGAGACTCAGGTGCAGTTCCAGCTGATTGAGAATCAAAAGAAGGAGAAGTTCTTCCCTGCGTTCACAGATATTGAGGAAAAGCAGAAGTGGGAAGCCGCCAAGGGCAAGCACGACGTAATTATGAATTTTGACGGCTACGCTCAGGTGCTCGCCGACCCCAACTGCGAGGTCATGGGCTTTGTCATCAACCCCTTTGGGCGTTCTGTCGCATTCCCCAAGGATATGGTCAAGTCCCTCAAACAGCAGAAGGACGAGCGCGCCAAAGCTAACGGGCTCCGGCAGCAGACCTTTTCAAACGACGAAAAGGTTGAGCTCGGTGACCCCGACCCGGACGCTTACCCCATTGATATGATGGCGGCAATCATCAACTATCTTCAGGAGCGCGAGGACGTGAACGCGGCTTATCTGCGCATGTTCAGGCGCGAGAACGAGGAGAAAGCAAGCTACCTCGTGATTGTCGATTACGACGGTGACAAAATGGAGGAAATCTTCAAGGGTATCTCCAAGTACGCGTCGCCCCACCTCAGCGGCTATCAGCTTTCGATGATGCCGTATCGCCTGCCGTTTGCGCAGAAGGCGGTTGAGGGCGTTGAGCCTTTCTATTCCGCCGACGAATAAGCCGTTCTCACAGCTCCGCTTTTGCGGGGCTGTTTTCGGATTAAAAATGCCAAATGGAAAAATCACTAAATTATTAGCCTAAAATTTATCTATATTGCTCATTGAATTTAAGTCGAATTCATTATACAATAAGTAATGTACTATAATGCGTGGATATTATACGCAAAATTCCGGTAAAGGAGAAAGAGAAAATGCAAAGTTTCAAAAAACCCTTAGCTGTTTTGCTCTCAATACTCATGATATTGTCTGCGTTTACTGCTATGGCAGCGGTCAGTGTTTCTGCCGCTGACACCTACAAGGTAACTCTCAAATCCGCCCAGAACATGTTTGCCGACACTACCAAGACCTACGCTCCCGGCGACACATTCTCGGCTGTAATCAGCCTCAAGGCTGACGAAGCGCTTATCGACGGTACCTTCCTTCTCAGACTCGATCCAAACGCGCTCGCAGTCCGCAAGATGACAGTCAGCTCAAAGGTTCCCGGCGTTGTTCCCAACGCGTCACTTTCTTATCAGCAGGCTAACAATTTCGTAAAGTTCAGCTTTACATCCGGCGGCAGTTTCTTTGAGCTCAAGGACGAGGAAGTTTTCGTAACTCTCGAAATGATTACACGTGACGGTTTCACAGCTGACCAGACTCTCATTGCTGACTTTGAGAACCTTCGCGGCGGTAAGGTTATAACCAGAAAAGACGATTTCGGCTTTGACGAGCAGGTTGTTCTTTCCGAAAATATGTATTTCTATACATTCAAGAGCCAGAACGACAAAACTACAGGTCTCACTGTAAAGGGCGCTCTCACAGGCGGTCGTGATCCCGAGCAGCCGACTCAGCCTCCTACACAGGCACCGACTCAGGCGCCCACACAGGCTCCCACAACCGTGCCTCCCACACAGGCACCTACAACTGAGCCTCCCACACAGGCACCGACTCAGGCGCCCACACAGGCACCTACAACCGCGCCTCCCACACAGGCACCTACAACCGTGCCTCCTACACAGGCACCTACAACCGTGCCTCCTACACAGGCACCCACAACCGTGCCTCCTACACAGGCTCCCACAACTGAGCCTCCTACACAGGCTCCCACAACTGAGCCTAAGACAGAGCCTCCCACAACAGTTCCCGAGGCTGACAAGGTAACACTCTGCTACCTCCCCTCCGCACAGCAGATTGCTGACAACGACACATATTTCATCAACTATCAGGATACAAACGGCGATTGGCACCAGACACAGATGACTCCTTCCGGACTCAGCTACAACGGTCGTCCGATTTACAGCGCAGAGTTTGCTCCTGTAACAGACGGCGCTCTCCAGCTCCAGTATCAGGTTTATGATTCCACCGGCAAGACATGGCAGACTCAGACCAAGTTTGACAATGTAAGCCTCTCTTCTTACAGCGGAAGAATCATTGACGGCGAGACAGGCAAGCCCACAGACGAGCCCACAGAGCCTACGACAACCGTTCCTCAGACAGAGCCGACTACACAGGCTCCCACAGCTGCTCCCACAACAGTTCCTCCGACACAGGCTCCGACAGAAGCTCCCACACAGGCTCCGACTCAGGCTCCCACACAGGCACCCACAGAAGCTCCCACAGTCAAGCCTGCTACTCCGCTCAGCCCCGGCGCTGACGTAAAGGACGCTGAAAAGACGATTATCAACGGCAAGACCGACGAGCCCGCAGGCACAACCTTCGGACTTCTCCGCGCAAAAGCTACAAAGGTTGCCAAGACCAGCATGACAATCGGCTGGACAAAGGTTAAGGGCGCCAAGAAGTACATTGTTTACGCTAACGCTTGCGGAACAAAGAACAAGTTCAAGAAGCTCAAGACTCTCGGCTCAACCAAGAAGTCACTCAAGGTAACCCGCGTTGCCGGCAAGAAGGTCAAGAAGGGAACCTACTACAAGTTCCTCATCGTAGCCGTTAACTCCAAGAACAAGGTTATCGCTACATGTAAGACTCTCCATATCGCTACAACAGGCGGTAAGGTAGGCAACTACAGCACAGTCAAGACAGCGGCTAAGTCGAACAAGGTTACACTCGCCAAGAAGGGCAAGAAGTTCAACCTCAAGGCTACAGCTGTCAAGGCGAACAAGAAACTTGATGTTAAGAAGCATCGTAACATTCAGTACGAGTCTTCCAACAAGAAGATTGCAACCGTAAGCTCCAAGGGCGTTATCACCGCCAAGAAGAAGGGCACATGCTACGTTTACGTATATGCTCAGAGCGGCGCTTACAAGAAGATTAAGGTTACTGTTAAGAAGTAATTCATATTCAACAAGAACACCAAGCCTCACCGGCTTGGTGTTTTTTATTAATGTCTTTAGACGGTGCCGCTCGCTAGAGCGGCACAATAAACCACC
>CAMHHL010000078.1 GCA_946184925.1 uncultured Clostridia bacterium
CGATGTGCTGACACTAATCACTTACCTATGTGCTGACCCAACATCTGCACGACCATAACTTACAACTTACATCTTACCACTTACAACTTAAACCTTACAACTTTTAACTTTCACTTTTCAACTTTCAACTTTCACTTTTCAACTTACCACTTGCAACTGTTACATTAATATGTTATTATAAATAATTGATTAAAACAAGGGAGAGAATGGTATGAACAACGCTCCTATCGGTGTTTTCGATTCAGGTCTCGGCGGATTGACTGCCGTCAGAGAGCTTCTGAACGTTTTGCCGAACGAGAATATTGTATACTTCGGCGACACGGGCAGGGTTCCCTACGGAACACGCTCGCAGTCTACTATAAAAAGATACGCTTGGCAGGACGCTAAATTTCTTTTAAAGCACAAAGTCAAGATGGTTATAGCCGCGTGCGGAACCGTCAGCTCGGTCGCTGTCAACCTTAAGCACGACCTGCCTGTTCCCTACACCGGCGTTGTGTCGCCGACCTGCTTTGCCGCGGCAAAGGCAACAAGGAACAAGAAAATCGGCGTAATCGGCACCACCGCCACCATCAACAGCCACAGCTACCGTGACCTGATTCACAGCTTCGACCCTGAGGTTGAGGTTACGGAGCAGGACTGTCCGCTGTTTGTTCCGCTGGTTGAGAACGGTTTCATCAGCAAGGACGACCCGATTACCCGGCTTGTTATCGAAAGATATCTCGACAAAGTTGTCAAGTCAGGCGTGGACACAATAATCCTCGGCTGCACGCACTACCCCATCATCGCCGAGGCAATTCGCTCCGTCATAGGTGACGGAATTACACTGATCGACAGCGGCAAGGAAACAGCGATTTATGCCGCTAAAATTCTAAAAGAGAATAATTTGCTCAACGACAGCGCCGAGAAGGGCACCTGCGAGTTCTTCGTTTCGGACACACCGGACGGCTTCGAGAGCGTTGCCGGAGTGTTCCTCGGCGACAACATGAGCCATACCGTCGAGCAGATTAACATTGAACTATACTGAGGTAAGATATGCCGGATAAAAAAGACTACCTGATTTCCGTAACGGGGATTCAGGAGGTTGACGGCGAGCGTGACAAAATTGAACTCACTACCGTCGGCAACTATATGATAAAAAACGGAAAGACCTACATAGGCTACAAGGAGTATTTTGACGACGATCCGTCGTCAGTTTCCGACAACCTTATAAAAATCGAGCCTGATGACAGAGTAACCATAATCCGCAACGGCGGAAAGCAGACGCGCCTTATCCTTGAAAAAGGCAGACGTCACCAGTGTCACTACCGCACGGTTATGGGCGATATGATGATTGGCGTGTTCACCGACACCGTCAGCAACAAGCTCGACAAATCCGGCGGAAAGCTCCATGTAAGCTATGAGCTTGATTTTAACAACGAGTTTATTTCTAAAAACGAATTTTACATTGATGTTCAGGAAAAAGGATGATACTATGGCAAACACATTAATTAACGCTAAGGAACAGCTCAGAAAAGCGATTATCGCCGCCTTCGAAAAGGCAATCGAAAGCGGTGAGCTCATCAAAGCCGAGCTTCCTCAGTTCATTATCGAAACTCCTGCCGAACGCAAAAACGGCGACCTCGCAACAAACGCGGCAATGGTCGGCGCAAGAAGCTTCCGCACCGCTCCGGTGAAGATTGCTCAGGCGATTGAAAAGAACCTCGAGCTCTCCGGCACCTGCTTTGACAGATGCGAAATCGCAGGTCCCGGATTCATCAACTTCTTCTACTCCGCAGGCTTCTACACCTCTGTCCTCAGAGATATCGAGAGCGAGGGCGAATCATACGGTCAGTCCGATTACGGCAAGGGCAGGAAGGTTATGGTTGAGTTCGTCTCCGCCAATCCCACCGGTCCGATGCATATGGGCAACGCCAGAGGCGGCGCGCTGGGCGACTGTCTTGCGGCTGTGCTCGACAAGGCAGGCTACAGCGCATACAGAGAGTTCTACGTCAACGACGCCGGTAATCAGATTGAAAAATTCGCTTCTTCTCTCGAGGCGAGATATCTCCAACTCTACAAGGACGACATAGTTTTCCCGGATGACGGCTATCAGGGCGGCGACATCACCGACCACGCCAAGGCATTTGCCGAAGAGTTCGGCGACAAATATGTTGAAGCCGAGAGCAACGAGCGCAGAAAAGCCCTCGTTGACTTTGCTCTGCCGAAAAACATCGCCAAAATGCAGAGCGATATGGAAAAGTACAAGATTCACTACGACAATTGGTTCTTTGAATCCGAGCTTCACAAGTCGGGAGCCGTAAAGGCTGTTGTGGATTTGCTCACCGAAAAGGGCTTGACCTATGAGCAGGACGGCGCAATCTGGTACAAAAACAAGGACGTCTGCACCAAGCTATTGCTCGCCGAGGGAAAAACTCAGGACTACATCGACAAGCTTGAGCTCAAGGACGACGTACTAATCAGGCAGAACGGCAATCCCACCTATTTCACCGCCGACATTGCCTATCACAAAAACAAATTTGACCGCGGCTTTGAAACCCTGATTGACGTCTGGGGAGCCGATCACCACGGTCATGTAATGAGAATGAAGGGCGCGATGGACGCAATCGGCTGCAATTCGGACGAGTTCAAGGTCGTGCTCATGCAGCTTGTCAAGCTTGTCTCAGGCGGTCAGATCGTCAAAATGAGCAAGCGTACCGGCAAGGCTATCCAGCTCGGCGACCTTCTCGAGGAAGTCCCGGTTGACAGCGCGCGCTTCCTGTTCAACACACGCGAAGCCAATACGCAGATGGATTTTGACCTCGACATCGCAGTTCAGCAGGACAACCAGAACCCCGTCTACTACGTTCAGTACGCTCACGCAAGAATTTGCAGCATTCTCAAGGCACTTGCCGCCGAAGGAATCGAGCCGAGAAGCTGCACCGACGAGGAGCTCAGCCTGCTCACTCAGTCCGAGGAAAGAGAGCTCATTTATCACATCTCGGAGTTCTCGTCCGAAATCATCTCCGCGGCTAAGGAATACGACCCGACCAGGATTACACGCTACGTAACCCAGACGGCGACGCTCTTCCACAAGTTCTACAACGCATGCCGTGTAAAGTGCGGTGAAGAAAGCCTGATGCAGGCTCGTATCGCGCTCTGTCTCGCGGTCAAAACAGTCATTAAGAACGTTCTCGACATGTTCAACATAGACTGCCCCGAAACCATGTGATTTTTTATATCTACCCTTTTGGTTTGAGTGCTCCTGTCAAGCGTTGGGTTTGGGCTGTGACTTGCTGTCCTATCAAACGTCTGTAAAGGTGACACTACATTTTAATTACCAAACCCCGGCGTAAACCTTCGCGCCTTCGGCACGAACGGGTCGGCACGGCCCCTACGCGGTTAGGGAAGGTTTGGTGCGTTTCCGCTCAGTCACTAAATCCCAACCCCTAAATCCTAACACATAAGTATCTTTAGACGCTAAAACAGTGTGTCGCGCTTGCGGCACACTGTTCTTTTATCTGCATTTATTAATTTTTCACATTTTGTATCGCCTGTTCTATGGCGGCGTCGACATCGTTTTCGTTCTGCTTTTCCTTGCCTGCGCTCAGTATTGTGAAAACAATCGCGGCAATCGCGAGCAGCGCGGCGCCGAGAGCCATGAAAATTGTAAGATTGCCTGTCTCGAGAATCGCCCTGCCGTTGTGTGCGCCGAATGTAAATCCTACACACAGAACCACGGCGGCAATCAGCAGCAAGACTATCACCGGAATAAATATGACCATAACTTTCTGAAATCCTGACAACTTACTCTTCATTTTTATCACCGCTCCTTTTCACACAAGCAAAAATTAATCCCACAACCGCGACGACCGCCGAGGCAATCGCGAAAGGTATCGGGAACCACGATTCATCCCCGAGAACCGCATGAATCACCATCGCCGCAATCAACAGAAGCAATGCAGCTCCGAACATGCATACCGAAATAAAGAATAATAAGCCCTTGTTAAACATTCTGAATCCTCTCGGCAATTCTATAGAAATCATTCATCGTGAGATTCTCCGCCCTTGATGACGGATTTATGTCACATTCTAATAATAACTCATTTACTGCCGGTTTGGCAAGCCCTAAAGACGAACTTATTGAATTTAATATCGTTTTTCTTCGCTGAGCAAAGGAAGCCTTCACAACCTTGAAGAATATTTTTTCGTCATTAAGCTCAAAAAGCGGCTTGTCATACACGTCGAGCCTGATAACCGCGGAATCGACCTTCGGAGCCGGCATAAATGAGCCTGCGCTCACGTCGAAGAGCTTCTCGGGCTTGCTGTAGTAATTCACCGCCGCGGTAACGGCTCCGCTCTTGCGTGTTCCGACCTCGGCGCAGATGCGCTGGGCGGCTTCCTTCTGAACCATTACGGTAATTGCCTCGACCGGGAGCCTGTCCTCGAGCAGCTTCATAATCACCGGTGAAGTGATGTAATAAGGCAGATTGGCGCAGACAACAACCCTCATTCCGTGGAATTCGCGCTCAATCAACTCGTTCAAATCGAGCTTCATTACGTCCTCGTTGACGACCTTGACGTTGTCATAATCCGAGAGCGTTTCCGCAAGCACGGGAATGAGACGCTTATCAATCTCGACTGCAACAACTTTGTCGGCAAGCTCGCAAAGCTCGCAGGTAAGCACGCCGATTCCGGGACCGATTTCCAGCACACCGACGCCCTCACCGGCTCCTGAATACTCCGCCATACGCGGACACACACTCGGATTAATCAGAAAATTCTGCCCTAAGCCCTTTGAAAAGCTGAACCCGTGGCGCGAAAGTATTTCTTTTATTGTACCGATGTCCGAAAGATTTTTCATTTCATCAACCTCAAACCCTTGGGATACTTATTCTTCAATCTGCCGCCGGAAGCCTTGCCGAAACCGACGGTTATACCCTCAACCGTCACCGCGGTATAGCCCTTTATCCCGGAACTGATTTCTAATTCTTCACCGTGGAGAAATTTTACAATCTCGCTGCTGTCTGAAGCAAAGTCAACAGTGCTGCTGCAATCCCGGGGTTTTGCCGCCATGAACGCCGCGTGACATGGTTCAATTCTGTTCTTTTTCAGCTCGCCGAGCAGCACGCCCCTGCGGAGAACTCCGGGCAGGCTGAACTGCGGAAGTCTCCCGGGCAACGCGTAGAGCTTACCGCCCGACACCTCTATATGATTACCGAACGGCTTGTCCGCAAAAACCTCGTCATAAAACGCGGCAAGCTCCTTTGACGCAGGCTTTCCGCTTTCAAAGTCCGGAACAGGTGTGTTCTGCGAATGTCGCACGAGCTTCGCGGCAAAATGCCCCTCGCCGCCGTCCATCGGAAAGATTCTGCGAGCGTATTTCATAGTCGGTCTGCCGAAGCTCACACCGCTGTCAGCAAGCTCAAAGTCGGGGTTTTCGGATAGAAAGCTTTCGATTACGCCCTCGTTCTCTTCTCTCGAAAACGTGCATGTTGAATACACAAGCTCGCCGCCCTCCCTGAGAGCGTTTTTTGCGGAATTCAGGATTTGAAGCTGACGGTTCGCGCAGCTTTTCACATGCTCAACGCTCCATTCCTCAGCGGCGCTGTTCTTGCGGAACATTCCCTCGCCGCTGCACGGCGCGTCAACAAGCACCTTGTCAAAATATCCTCTCAGCGCAGTACAAAGCACATCCGGGTGACAGTTCGAGACAATCGCGTTGCGGATTCCCATGCGTTCAATATTCGATAATAGAATTAAAGCTCTGTTTCTGACAATCTCGTTGCTCCAAAGCAAGCCCTCGCCGCCGAGCGCGGCGGCAATCTGGGTGCTCTTGCCGCCGGGAGCGGCGCAGAGGTCAAGAACCCTCTCTCCCCTCTTCACGTCAAGCATGGTGACGGCTGAGGTTGCAGACGGCTCCTGAACATAAAATGCTCCGGCATGGTGGAGCGGATGATTGCCGATTGACGAAATATTCTCAGGCAGATAAAACCCCTCCGCACAGAACGGCGTGGGGCTGAGCTCAAAGCCGGTAATACTCCCGAGCTTGTCCGCGGAGCACTTGAGCGTGTTGACGCGCAATCCGCGATAGCAGGAATCCGAATTGTAGTATCTTAAAAAATCCTCATACTCGTCACCGAGCAGGGACTTCATTCTTTCCAAAAAAATTTCCATAAATATGAATAAAAAATAAAAACAGGTAAATCCTACTAACAGTCAAGGAGGTGACTGAAATGAGCGATTACAAGAACAAGAAGAACAGCAACCAGAACAAGAACACAAACGACAGTCAGAACAAGAAGCAGCAGGATACCCAGAACAAGAAGGACAACAAGGCTGAATAATCAGCCCCGTCGGTTCACACATCCGAGACAAGGAGCAGACGCCGGGTCTGCTCCTTATTCATTTTTATTAATAACCGAGCTCCTCGCCGACAATGATGACTTTGATTCTGTCAATGTGGCGCTGCTGGGCTGAGATTACATAGTTGCAGCAAATTCTCGCCTTTGAGCGGCAGCCGTCGGGAATCTCCCTGCCGTCCTTCGAGAGCGAAACGCACTTGCCGGTTTTGGCGCAATAGGTGTCGCAGCTGAGACGGACAGTATTCGGCGGAGCAGCCTTCTCCTTGACGCGGATTTCGGCTTCCTCGATATTTTTCACGATTTTATTATAGCCGCAAACGAGGATTACGCTCTTGGGTCCATAGAGAATGGCTGAAACGCGGTTCGAGTTGCCGTCAACGTTGTACAGACAGCCGCTCTCGGTGATCGCGTTTGATGAAGCAAAGTATGCGTCGGCGGAATATGTATCGCGGTAGACCTTCTCAATTTCCTCGGGAGTAAGCCCCGGACGCGAGCGGTCGAGACAGTTGTATCTTCCGCTGCGAAGCTCGTCATAAACGCCTGTCGCCTTGAGAGTTTCGGAACCGCCGTTCGAGACGGTTGCGCCTTCTTCAACAAGAGTGCGAATCAGGGGCACAACCTCTTCCCTTGTGTCCACATAAAAGGGCTTCATATTGTTCTTTCTGAGGTTTTCCATAGTGAGCTCAATGCGAGCCTTGATTTCCGGTGTCATACGAGCACATCCTTTACCTTAAATTATAAATATTATTATACTATAATAATCCGCTATTTTCAAGGCTCAACGAACGGAACTCCGAGAGTTTCGGCAACGGACTTGGCAAGGTTCTTCGCGATGCTTCCGATGTTGTCGCGAATCCACCGCGCGTCCTCGGGATTGTCGTGATAGGCGACCTCAATCAGCGCCGACGGAGCGCGTGTGAGACGGATTTCGCCGAGGGTTGTTGTCGGGATTGTCTTTACCCTGTCCGGGTCGGGATACAGGTCGGAATAATTCGTCGCCAGAGTTGTCGCGAAATTCTCGCCCTTTGAGCTTGTCGGGTAGTAATAGACCTCAACGCCCTTGACCTTGCCGGAGTTAGCCTCACCGGCAGCGTTGGAATGAATTGCGAGGTGCAGGTCATAGTTCCCCTGATTGCTCTGGTTAATAGCCTGGCGTAGTGTCATCTCCGGGCTGTTGCGCGTAAAGTCGATTCCGCTCGCTCTGAGGTACGGCTCCATCGCGTCGGCGATGAGGTTCATGTAATACTCCT
The DNA here is from genome assembly GCA_946184925.1 of uncultured Clostridia bacterium. GTDB lineage: Bacteria > Bacillota > Clostridia > Oscillospirales > Acutalibacteraceae > Ruminococcoides. Next base: position 7,592 of record CAMHHL010000078.1, read on the forward strand.
CGTTGCCGCCGTCGACATAAGGGTTCCACTCCTGCAAGGACGGACTGAGATAAATTTTCGGCATATAATCATCCTTTCATTTTTTACAATTATATGAAAGGATTTCCGAATTATTACGGTTAGTGAATTCTAACCAAAAAGAGCATTCGGAAATGTGGCTTTTGTCGTTCAAAATATTAAAAAAGTCACAAAATTTTCGACAAACAATCTTTACAAATCACCTTCAAAATGTTATTATGGATTAAATAATTTAAGGAGGTTATTTACCATGAAAAAATTTGTATGTTCCGTATGCGGATACGTTTATGAGGGCGAGGCTGCTCCCGAGCAGTGCCCTATTTGTAAGGCTCCTGCCGAGAAATTCAACGAAGTTAAGGGCGAGGCTTCCTACGCTACAATGCACGTTGTAGGCGAGGCTCAGGGCGTAAGCGAAGACATCATCAAGGATTTACGCGATAATTTCACCGGCGAGTGCACAGAGGTCGGTATGTACCTTGCTATGGCAAGAGTTGCCGACAGAGAGGGCTATCCCGAGATTGCCGCTGCTTTTGAGAAGTACGGTCTCGAGGAGGCTGTTCACGCCGCAAAGTTTGCAGAGCTTCTCGGAGAAGTTCTTACAGATTCAACAGAGAAGAACCTCAAAATGCGCGCTGACGCTGAGGCAGGCGCTTGCGAAGGCAAGTTCGACCTCGCCAAGAGAGCAAAGGCTCAGGGACTCGACGCTATCCACGACACAGTCCACGAAATGGCTAAGGATGAAGCAAGACACGGCGCAGGATTTGCGGGACTTTTAAAGAGATATTTTGGTTAATAGAAAGTCGCATATAATCTAAATGTATTGAGGCTGCCGCATCATTTTTGAACTGCATCCCGTCAAGAGGACAGAGAAATAAATAAAATAATTTTCACAAAA
>CAMHHL010000079.1 GCA_946184925.1 uncultured Clostridia bacterium
GCCTCGCAAGCCCAGTCCTCGTCAACGTCGAGAGCGCCGAACTTTCCGAAGCCGTCGGCGGAGAAGAGAACCTTGTCCGTGCTGTCATATGTAACGATAACCTCCGGCCAGTGAACCATCGGAGCACCGACGAAGGTGAGGGTATGTGTGCCGAGCTCGAGTGTATCTCCCTCGCCGACAACAATTCTTCTGTCCTCAAACTGTGTGCCGAAGAAATTGCCCATCATGGTGAACGCCTTTGCGGACGAAACAATCTGAGCGTTCGGATAGTTCTTCATAAAGTTCATGATATTAGCCGAATGGTCGGGCTCCATATGCTGAACAACGAGGTAGTCGGGTTCTCTGCCCTCGAGGGCGTTCTTGAGGTTGTCGAGCCATTCGTGGGTAAAATTGCGGTCAACAGTGTCCATAACCGCAATCTTGCTGTCCATAATAACATAGGAATTGTAAGCCATACCGTTTGGAACGATATACTGACCTTCAAAAAGGTCGATTTTGTGGTCGTTCACGCCGACATAGCGGATGTCTTTTGTAACGTTCATAAGTTACCTCCTTGCACAAAATTATACGTATGTATTGTAACACAAGTTGTCAATTTGCACAAGTCTTTTTTTCTGTTAAGTGTTGGTTATTGTAACAATAAACTGAGATGTATCGGAAAAGTAGTCCCTCATCCGTCACCGCCAACAAGTTGTCGGCGACACCTTCCCCCAAGGGAAGGCTCGGTGCGTTACCTTTACAGACGTTTGATAGGAAACCGGACACACAGCTCAAACCAAACACCGGATAGGAGCACTCAAGCCAAAAGGGTAGAGAAATAAAAGAGCTGTCCCGAAGGACAGCCCTTGAATGAACAATTATTAATTATTCGTTGATAGCGATAACAGCGCCGGAGCCTACTGTTCTACCACCCTCACGGATAGCGAAACGGAGACCAACTTCGATAGCGATAGGAGTGATGAGCTCAACGTCCATCTCTACGTTATCGCCGGGCATGCACATCTCTACGCCCTCGGGGAGAGTAATTGTGCCTGTAACGTCAGTTGTTCTGAAATAGAACTGGGGACGATAGTTGTTGAAGAAAGGTGTGTGACGGCCGCCCTCGTCCTTAGTAAGAACGTAAACCTGACCGCGGAACTTTGTGTGGGGATGAATGGAGCCGGGCTTAGCAAGAACCTGACCTCTTTCGATCTCTGTTCTCTGAACACCACGGAGAAGTGCGCCTACGTTGTCGCCTGCCTCAGCGTAGTCAAGAGTCTTTCTGAACATCTCAAGACCTGTAACAACAACCTTGCGCTTCTCGTCTGTGAGACCAACGATTTCAACTTCGTCGTTAGTGTTGATCTTACCTCTCTCAACTCTACCTGTAGCAACTGTACCACGACCTGTGATTGTGAATACGTCCTCAACAGGCATAAGGAAGGGAAGGTCAGACTTTCTCTCAGGAGTAGGAATGTACTCGTCAACAGCGTCCATAAGGTCATGGATGCACTGATACTCAGGAGCGTTAGGATCTGTGGACTCGCTTGTAAGAGCAACATAAGCGGAACCCTGAATGATGGGTGTATCGTCGCCGGGGAACTCATACTCGTTAAGGATGTCACGGATCTCCATCTCTACGAGCTCGAGGAGCTCAGGATCGTCAACCTGGTCAGTCTTGTTCATGAATACAACGATGTAAGGAACGCCAACCTGACGGGAAAGAAGGATATGCTCTCTTGTCTGGGGCATAGGACCGTCAGCAGCGGAAACAACAAGGATAGCACCGTCCATCTGAGCAGCACCGGTGATCATGTTCTTAACGTAGTCAGCATGTCCGGGGCAGTCAACGTGAGCATAGTGACGCTTAGCTGTCTGGTACTCAACGTGAGCAGTGTTGATTGTGATACCACGCTCTCTCTCTTCGGGAGCCTTATCGATGTTAGCATAATCAACGAAGTCAGCAGCATTGGAATCGCCGAGAGCGAGAACCTTTGTGATAGCAGCTGTGAGTGTTGTCTTACCATGGTCAACGTGACCGATGGTGCCGATGTTTACATGTGGTTTATTTCTTTCAAATTTCTCTCTTGCCATTTGAAAAGAACCTCCTTTTGTTTTAAAAAATAATTACTTGTTTATTTTAGCAACTTATTAATAAAATTGCAATAGTTTTTTGGAAAAATTAGTCTTTCTTGCTTCTTTCGGACATAATTTTCTCCGCAATGCTGCGCGGAACCTCAGCGTAGGTGTCAGGCTCCATTACATACTGACCTCTGCCCTGTGTGATAGAGCGCATGTCAGTAGCGTAGCCGAACATCTCGGAGAGCGGAACCTGAGCGACAATTCTGTCGGTGCCGTTCTCGGACTCTGTGCCCTGAACCATACCGCGGCGGCTGTTGAGGTCGCCGATTACGCCGCCCATATACTCGTCGGGAACGACAACGGAAACCTTCATGATGGGCTCGAGAAGAACAGGATCTGCCTTCTTCATAGCGTCCTTGAACGCCATTGAACCCGCAATCTTGAACGCCATTTCAGAGGAGTCAACCTCGTGGTATGAACCATCGTAGAGTTCAACCTTACAGTCAACAACGTTGTAGCCTGCTACAACACCGCTCTGCATAGCGCCCTGGATACCCTGGTCAACAGCGGGGATGTACTCCTTGGGAATAGCACCGCCGACAACCTTGTTCTCGAAGACATAGCCCTCTCCGGGATTCGGGTAAACGTTAATCTTAACGTGGCCGTACTGACCTTTACCACCTGACTGACGAGCGTACTTGCAGTCAACCGAAGCGCTCTTGCGGATGGTCTCCTTGTAAGCAACCTGGGGCTTACCGATGTTAGCCTCAACCTTGAACTCACGGAGGAGTCGGTCAACGATGATCTCGAGGTGAAGCTCACCCATACCGGCGATGATGGTCTGACCTGTCTCCTCGTCTGTGTAAGCCTTGAAGGTAGGATCCTCCTCGGCGAGCTTCGCGAGAGCGATGCCCATCTTCTCCTGACCTGCCTTTGTCTTGGGCTCGATAGCCACGCGGATAACAGGATCCGGGAATTCCATAGACTCGAGAATTACAGGATGATCCTCGTCGCAGAGTGTGTCACCTGTTGTTGTATTTTTGAGACCTACGGCAGCAGCGATATCTCCGGAATAAACAATGTCGATATCCTTTCTGTCGTTGGCGTGCATCTGAAGAATACGACCGATTCTCTCGCGGTTGCCCTTTACTGAGTTGTAAACGGCAGAACCCTTCTGGAGAGTACCCGAGTAAACTCTAAAGAAGCAGAGCTTACCAACAAACGGGTCGGTAGCAATCTTGAATGCGAGAGCCGCGAACGGCTCGCTGTCTGAGGAAGGTCTCTCGACCTCTTCGCCTGTGTCGGGATCTGTACCCTTGATAGCGGGAACGTCAACCGGGGACGGCATATAGTCAACAATAGCGTCGAGAAGCTTCTGAACGCCCTTGTTACGATAGGATGTACCGCAGGTTACGGGAACCATTGTGTTCTCGATTGTGCACTTACGGATTGTAGCCTTGATCTCTTCCTCTGTGAGCTCTTCACCGGCGAAATACTTCTCCATGAGAGCCTCATCCTGCTCAGCGACTGCCTCGATAAGAGCGTCGTGATATTCCTGAGCAATATCTTTCATATCCTCGGGGATTTCTTCCTCTCTCATATCCTTGCCGAGATCGTCATAATAAACCTCAGCCTTCATTGTTACGAGGTCGATAATACCCTTGAATGTATCTTCAACTCCGATGGGGAGCTGAATCGGGACAGCGTTACACTTGAGTCTGTCCTTCATCATCTGAACAACCCTGTAGAAGTCAGCGCCCATGATGTCCATCTTGTTGACATAAACCATACGGGGAACGCCGTATGTGTCAGCCTGACGCCAAACAGTCTCCGACTGAGGCTCAACGCCGCCCTTTGCGCAAAGTACGGTTACGGAACCGTCGAGCACACGCAGTGAACGCTCAACTTCAACAGTGAAGTCAACGTGTCCGGGGGTATCGATGATGTTGATACGGACATCCTTATTGTTGCTGTCCTTCCAGAAACAGGTTGTAGCCGCGGATGTGATTGTGATACCGCGCTCCTGTTCCTGAACCATCCAGTCCATGGTAGCACCGCCGTCATGAGTCTCACCGATTTTATGATTGATACCTGTGTAGAACAGGATACGCTCAGTCGTTGTAGTCTTACCGGCGTCGATGTGAGCCATGATGCCGATATTTCTGGTTTGTTCGAGTGATACTTGTCTTGACATAAAAATATCCTCCTCTCAAAAAATTACCTAAGCTGCACGGCTGTGCAGCAGCACATTACCATCTGTAGTGTGCGAAAGCCTTGTTGGCTTCTGCCATCTTGTGAGTATCTTCACGCTTCTTGAACGCGCTACCGGTACTGTTGGTGGCGTCAACGATCTCGCCTGCGAGTCTTTCCTTCATTGTCTTCTCACTACGAGCTCTTGAGTAAGTAGTGATCCAACGGAGACCGAGTGTCTGACGTCTTGCGGGACGAACCTCGATCGGCACCTGGTATGTGGCACCGCCGATGCGGCGAGCCTTTACCTCGAGAACAGGCATAACGTTCTCCATAGCTGCCTCAAAAACCTCAAGCGGGTCTTTGCCTGTCTTTTCAGCAATGATATCGAATGCACCGTAAACGATTTTCTGGGCTACGCCCTTTTTACCGTCGAGCATGATGTTGTTGATAAGACGAGTTACTAATTTTGAGTTATAAAGCGGATCAGGTAATACATCACGCTTTGCAATAGAACCTCTTCTTGGCACTTTGCTTCCCTCCTTCACAATAATTGAGATATCATAGGTACTCGAAAGCGACAAACTCCCGTATGCCAACAAGACGCCCTACTGTATATAGTCATCTTGTAAGCATTACAAGTTTTAATCAAATTAAAACGTTAAGTTGTCATTTCCTTATTTTTTACCTGCTTTTGGGCGCTTTGCGCCATACTTGGAACGAGCCTGCATACGTCCTGAAACACCCTGCGCATCAAGAGTACCGCGGATGATGTGGTAACGTACACCAGGTAAGTCCTTAACACGGCCGCCTCTGATAAGAACAACGGAGTGCTCCTGCAGGTTGTGGCCAACGCCGGGGATGTAAGAGCTGACTTCGATACCGTTTGAAAGTCTTACTCTGGCGATCTTTCTGAGCGCTGAGTTAGGCTTCTTAGGTGTAGCAGTCTTAACCGCGGTGCAAACGCCGCGCTTCTGGGGTGAGCTCTGGTCGATGGCTCTGTTCTTCTGGGAGTTCCATCCCTTTAAGAGAGCAGGCGCCTTAGCCTTCTTCTCACTTACCTCTCTGCCCTTGCGTACAAGCTGGTTAAATGTAGGCATACTTCTCCTCCTTCTTCAAAAATTTTTATTTTGAGCGGAAAGCCGGTTGGGCTCTCCGAAAAATAAACGTAGTGAAAATACACAAAGAAGTGTACATTTTATCGGGGATTTAATGCGTTTTCAATATAACAAAAGCTACACCGACGCATAATATTCCAGACTAGGATATAATAGCACATTTCCTACGAAAAAGTCAAGCTTTTTTAGTTGAAAGTTGAAAGTTGAAAGTTGAAAGTTTTGGTCGTGCAGACAGATTGCAGGATACTGACGTTTCGTTCCCGACCGAATTTTTATGCTTGCTGCGCAAGCAGCATATTAATCTGGTCGGCGCAGCGGCGTTGTTTCCTTATACGACCTGTCTGCTCAACCATAACTCTCAACTCTCCCCTCTCAACTCTCAACTCATAGAAATGTTTTCATCTCCGCGATGTTCGCCTGCTGAGTGTCGAGCAGCTTGTCGGCAAGGCGCGTGACCGCCTCGTTTGAGCCGGTGTAGCGGCGCATATGCTGCGCGATTTTCCGCACGCCCATTGAGTTGCCGTTAATCATCATCTCGGCAATGTGGGAGTTTGAGCTGTCGTTCCTCATCTCGCGTTTTGCCTTCGCCCTAGCCATTGCCGAGACAACGCGCCCGACGTGCCGCGTCTCGCCGCCGATATTGCGCAGGAGCGTAAAGGCGTTGTGATAGATATGACCGTACTCGGCGTTCTGGGTGCGCAGCGTGTTAGCCATCTCCGCGGTGTTGGAATAGTGCTTGATGTCGTTGATGCCCAGGCACCCCATCTCTGCGTTTTTCATTATGAATTGCAGCATTTTTTCATCGTTTATCATAAAGTTCACCTCAATGTTATTATTGACAGCATTTTTCAATCAATTCACTTTGGTAAAATTGTATATTGATAGTGAAGCGGCGCCGTGGTATAATACTTTCCGGAGGCGTATACTATGATAAAAAGATATTCCCTCGGGGAAGAAATATTCAGCTCGGTTACTCACGGGCTCGGAACACTGCTCGCGTTAGGCGGAACGGCGGTAATGATTGTATGCGCGGCGATTTACGGAGACGCGTGGACAGTAGTAGGCTCAGCGGTTTTCGGAGCGAGCCTAATTATCCTGTACTGTATGAGTACGCTTTATCACGCGATCTCAACCCCTAAAGCAAAGAGCTTTTTCAGAATAATGGATCACAACACGATATTCTTTCTCATAGCGGGAACCTACACCCCGATCACGATTTCCATAATGCGCGGCTGGATCGGATGGGTATTATTCGGAATCGTATGGGGCGCGGCGATAATCGGAATTGTGCTCAACTCGATAGACCTCGAAAAATTCCGAAAGCCGTCGGTTGTATGCTATATCGCTATGGGATGGGTTATAATCATCGCGATACATCCCCTGCTCAACGTTATGAGCCCGCTGAGCCTGTGGCTGCTTGTAGGCGGCGGAGTATTCTACACGGTCGGCGTGATTTTCTACGCGATAAAAAAAGTAAAATACTTCCATTCGATCTGGCACATCTTCACACTGCTCGGCAGCGTGTGCCACTACTTCTCGATATTGTTCGCGATAATTAAATAATATCGGCAATTTATCAGCTGCGGTCAAAAAGACCGCAGTTTTTTACAAAAACACTTGACAAGTTTACTTGGCAGAGTTATAATAATGTTGCAAAGTAAACTTGGCAGGAGGTAAAACTATGAACAAAAAAGAAATACTTGAAAAAAGCAGGCAGGAAAATAAGGGCACCGATCTTTTTGAAAGAGACGCATTGAACTCGGCAAGTCGCAAGGCGATCGCCGTCGGAGGACTTGTTTGTATGTTCCTATCGTTTATGGATATATTCCTCAGCGGCTCATTTAATTATACGCTGTGGGGAGTGTATCTTTCCATGACGGGCACAACTCTGCTAGTCAAATACTTTCACCTCAAAAAGATTCACGAGTTGATTTTCGGCATTATCGAGCTTGGGTTGGCTATAGCTTTTATCGTAATGCATTTTTTACGTTATAACGCAAGGTAAAAGCTATGGATGACAAACTGGTTCTCAAAAACAACCTCAAGCAAATCCGCTCGGAAGCGGGATTATCTCAACAGGCGCTCGCCGATATTGTCGGCGTATCGCGCAACACGATAAGCTCAATTGAAACAGGACAGTTCAATCCTACCGCGAAACTGGCGCTGATATTATGCGTCGCGTTGGACAAAAAGTTTGAGGATATTTTTTATTTTGATTAGCGCGAAAAGGCTGTCGAATAAACAAATAAAATTGGGAAGACAGGTTGCTCAACCTATCTTCCCGATAATTAATTACCAATCAAAAATTATACAATAATCTCGCCTTCAACGTTACCCGCGATACCTGCCGCGTTAGCCTCGTCGGTATCGATGTGCATAGCCTTGGCGTAGTTCTTGCTTACGCGGCAGATAACGTCACCGAATACTGTCTCACGCGCGCCGGGAGTGCCGACCTTGACGGAAACAATCTGCTTGTCCTCAAGTCCCATCTCCTCTGCATCGGCAGGAGTGAGGTGAATGTGTCTCTTTGCAACGATTACGCCGCAGTCAATCTCAATCTCGCCCTTGGGGCCGATGAGCTTGCATCCCGGTGAACCTGCAACGTCGCCTGACTCGCGAACCGGGGGAACAAGACCGAGCTTGCGCGCGTCGGTGTAGGATACTTCAATCTGAGTGTCAGGACGCTCGGGACCGAGGATTGACATATTGAGCTCGCCGCGAGGGCCGACTACAGTTACCTTCTCAAAGCAGGCAAACTGACCGGGCTGAGATAAATCCTTCTTATTTGTAAGCTGAGCGTCAGCGCCGAACAGCTTCTCAAAATCCGCTCTCGAAACGTGAATGTGACGAGCGGATGTCTCCACTAATACTTTCATTGTACTAACCACCAATCAAAAATTTTCTGCAAAAAAGCAGTCTATAGTTATTTTAACTCATTATAGTACAAATTTCAAGAGCTATAATATAATTAAGAGTTGTAAGTTGTAAGTTGTAAGTTGTAAGTGGAAAGTTGTAAGTTTTTGACTGTTGGGTCAGCACATAGGTAAGTGATTAGTGTCAGCACATCGGTAAGCCTGTG
>CAMHHL010000080.1 GCA_946184925.1 uncultured Clostridia bacterium
TGAGTGCTCCTATCAAAAGTCTTATTTGGGCTGTGTGTTTCCTTTCCTATCCGAAGTTTTTTATTGCGGAATAATCGTGTCTCCCGGGCTAATACTAATGAAAGTATTAATCCGGGGGATATTTTTATGATAAAAAGAATCGGCAGCTACACACTTGAATTCGAGAACGCTCCGTCGGTGACAGGCTTCGGCTCAGTCGGCGGCAAAACAGAGAGCGAGGGACCGCTCGGCGCAAATTTTGACAAGCTTTTGACTGACCCTTACGCCGCTCAGCCGAGCTTTGAACAGGCTGAGAGCCGCTTTCAGCAGGAGGCGGTTATTGCCGCTCTCGGTCGCGCCGGGATTTCCGCAGCGGCGATTGATTTAATCTTTGCCGGCGATTTGCTCAACCAGTGCGTCGGCTCCAGCTTCGGGCTGATGGACTTTGAGATTCCGTATCTCGGTCAGTACGGCGCGTGCTCAACAATGGCTCAGGGGCTGATAATGGCGGCGATGTCCGTCGAAAGCGGAGCGGCGCGCAGAGCGGCTTGCGTTACTTCGTCGCATTTCTGCGCCGCCGAGCGTCAGTACCGCATGCCGAATGAGTACGGCGGTCAGCGCACGCCCACCGCCCAGCGTACCGTAACCGCCGCCGGGTGCTGTATCGTAGGCAGCGGCAGCGCTTCTCCTCGTATTGCGATGGCAACCGTCGGCAAAATCACCGACGCCGGCATCACCGACGCTGCGAATATGGGCGCCGCCATGGCACCTGCTGTGGGTATAATAGGACATATAAACCCGGTTGCGGACATTTGGCGGCGTTTACATCAAAAATCCGACGAAAGGAGTGAAGAACCGTCCTGCCGGGTAAATCTGTTTAACCGGGGAGCTTATATGACAAAACAAAACCAAACATCGGACGTTTACATAACACAAGAGGACGCGGATTTCTATCCGGCAAATGTCAAGGAGCTTAAAAGGTTCCTTGAGCTCGCCGAACAGACCGCCGCAATCGCCTACGGCTTTTGGGGTGCGATGTGGCTCGACTGTCTCTACAGAACCGCTCCGGAGCGGTATTATCTCATCATGTCCGAGAACAGGCTCTATTCCCGGATTATGGAGGTGGAGCTTACGGCAAAGCGCGCATATGACAACGCCGTCCGCGAAATGCTCGCAGACGGCGTGCCGAAAGACAAGGCGCAGGAAAGAGCTCGCAGGTTTGTCGTCAAAAGTATAATACATGACGAATAAAAAATCATTGAAAAAGCCGGCTCAAACCTGAGCCGGCTCTTTTACCGAAGTTTTTTATTGAATATTATGCCCAGTTGAGGGTGTCCGCGTAAACGTTAATGTAGTCCTGAGCGGAGCGCTCCCAGCTGTTGTCGCTCATCATCGCGCGCCACATGAGCTGGTGCCAGCCTTCGTTGTCCTGGATTCCCCAGAGGGCTCTTCTTACGGCGCCCTGAAGGTCTGCGGTGTAGTAGTTCGCGAAGGTGAAGCCGTTGCCGTAGCCGTCGGCGCTGTCGAATACGGAGTCCTTGAGACCGCCGGTCTCGCGTACTACCGGGATTGTGCCGTAGCGGAGCGCGATCATCTGCGAAAGTCCGCAGGGCTCCATCTTTGACGGCATCAGGAAGATGTCCGCGCCGGAGTAAATCTTTCTCGCAAGCTCGGGGATAAAGCCCTCGCAGAAGCAAACTCTGCCCGGATATTTCCACTGCATATCGCGGAAGAACTGCTCGTATTCCTCGTCGCCTGAGCCGAGAATTACAAACTGCATTTTCTCGGTGTTGAGGAGCTCCTCAAGTCCCATTCTTACGAGGTCGAGACCCTTGTGCTCAACAAGGCGGGTAACCATCGCGACGATCGGAACGTCCCATCTCTGCTCGAGACAAAGTCTCTCCTGAAGCTTCTGCTTGCAGACGCCCTTGCCGCTCATATCCTCCTTGGTATAGTTGCAGTAGAGCTGATAGTCTGTTGCCGGGTCGTAGCTTGCGAGGTCAAGACCGTTCTTGATTCCGCAGAGCTTGTAGTGGCGGAGGTTCAGCTCGTTATAAAGACCGAAGCTGTACCACGGGTCGCGGATTTCGAGAGCATATGTCGGAGAAACAGTGGTAACTCTGACGGCTGTCTCGATAGCGCCCTTGACCATATTGAGCTTGCCGTCCATCTCGAGGATCTTTGTGTCGCCCGCAGGGATTCCGACGCACTCGGTGTTAACTTCCCAGCCGTACATTCCCTGATACTGAATGTTGTGGATGGTGAAGATGTTCTTGATGTTGGCGTACCACGGGTTCTTGGAGTAGAAGAGATAGTAGTAGGTGGGAACGAGGGCGGTCTGCCAGTCGTTGGTGTGGATGATGTCCGGGTGGAAGTCGATATACGGAAGCATCTCGAGGATAGCTCTCGAGAAGAACGCGAATCTCTCGGCGTCGTCATAGGAGCCGTAGAGCGCGCCTCTCTTGAAGTAATACTCATTGTCGAGGAAGTAGTATGTGCAGTCGTTCCATCTTGCCCAGAACAGGCCGCAGTACTGATGACGCCATGCAACGGGAACGGTGAAGTTCGCGATGAAGTTCATCTGGTTTTTCAAATCCTGGGGGATTGTGCCGTACAGCGGCATAACAATTCGGCAGTCCTGACCCTTGCGGCACAGAGCGTGCGGAAGGCTTCCGGCTACGTCAGCGAGTCCGCCGGAACCGGCGAAAGGATTGGCTTCAGATGCGCAGTAAAGAATTTTCATTTGTTGTCCTCCTTATTCAATAACCGACTTCTTGGCAATGTGAATCGGATATGTATCTGTTCCCATAAGAGCCTTGCCGTCGTTGATTTTGACATCCTTGTCTATGATGATGTAGTTGAGGTTGCAGTCCTCGCCGATTTCGGTGTCCTGCATGATGATGCAGTTGCGAACCTTGGCGCCCTTCTTGACGTGAACGCCCTTGGAGATGATGCAGTTCTCAACCTCGCCCTCAATAAAGCAGCCCTGAGCCACGAGGGAATTTTTGACCTTGCTGTCAAGTCCGTACTTACACGGAGCGTCGTCGCGAACCTTTGTGTAAATCGGGCGGTCGTTCTGGAAGAGCTCCTTCCTGAGCTCGCCGTCCATGAGCTCCATGTTAAACTTGAAGTATTCGTTCATCGAGCTGATGATTGAAACGTGACCGGGAACCTCATACGCGAAAACGTTGAGCTCATCAGCCCACTGCTGATAGAGGCGGTTGATGTTTGTCTCGCTCTCGCTCATAGCCTTTGTGATGAGTGAGAGGAAGAGCTCCTTCTTAATCAGGAACGAACCGATGAAGAGGTCGGCGTCGCCCTTGACCTCGGGCTCGATGAGAACCTTCTCGACCTTGCCGAGCTTGCCGAACTTGACCGTTGTCGCTGAGAGCTTCTCGGGAACAGGCATGCGCTTGTAGAGCATTGTGATGTCCGCCTTATTCACATCATGGAGATAGAACAGCTCGGAATAGTCAATGTTCATAATTACGTTGCTCTCGGAAACGAGGACGTAGTCCTCCTTGGCGTCGCCCAGATATCCGCGCAGCTGATAGAGAGTTTCGATTTTGTTCGCAAAGCTCACTCCGGCATAGGGGGGAAGAATTGTGATTCCGGAGCGCTTCTTGCTGAGATCCCACGCGGAGCCGGAGCCGATGTGATCCATAAGCGACATGAAGCCGCTCTTTGCTATAATACCAACGTTGTTGATGTTGGAGTTTGACATGTTCGACAGAACGAAGTCGATCATTCTGTATTTGCCGCCGATCGGAACCGAGGCGGTGGTGCGGTGAGCAGTCAGCTCAGTGAGAGTCTGAGCGCAGGAATTGGAGAAAATTACTCCGAGTACATTGTTACTTCTCATTTCTCTGCCTCCATATCTTTATCAATCATAGCCTTGGCAGGTACGGTCACGTTGTCGCCGATTTTGAGGTTGTCGCCGATGACGGTAACACCCCAGTCGTCGCGGTTCTTCGCGTCGTTCGGCTGACATCCGACAACGGCGTTCTTGCCGATTACGGCGTTCTCAGCCACGATAGCGTACTCAACACGCGCGCCCTCGCCGATAACAGCGCCGGGCATGATGATTGAGGAGTTGATGACAGCTCCCTTGCCGACGGTTACGCCTGCAAAGAGGATGGAGAACTCAAGGTCGCCGCTGACGTTGCAGCCGTCGGCAATCAGCGAGTTCTGAATGTTCACGCCGTCAGCTATGTAGTGGGGCGGCATCATCGGGTTGCGTGAGTAAACGTTCGATAGGTCGAGCCCAACGTTCGGGTCGAGCAAATCCATGTTTGCCTCCCAAAGGCTGTCGATGGTTCCGACGTCCTTCCAGTAGCCCTCAAACGGATAGGCGAACATTCTCTCGCCTGCGTCCAGCATAGCCGGGAGCACGTTCTTGCCGAAGTCGTTGCTTGAATCGGGGTCGTTCGCGTCGTCGATGAGGTACTTCTTGAGCTCCTGCCAGCTGAAGATATAAATACCCATCGAGGCGTTTGTGCTCTTGGGATGAGCCGGTTTCTCGTCAAATTCATAGATCGAGCCGTCGGGATTGGTGTTGAGAATACCGAAACGGCTGGCTTCTTCCTTGGGAACATCCATCGCGGCGATTGTGCACGCGGCGTTGTTCTTTTTGTGGAACGCGAGCATCTCGTTGTAGTCCATCTTGTAGATGTGGTCGCCCGAGAGAATGAGAACATAGTCGGGGTTATATCTGTCGATATAGCTGATGTTCTGATAAATCGCGTTCGCTGTTCCGGAGTACCAGTCGGCGCCGCTGACAGCCTCATACGGGCTGAGACAGTTAACGCCTGAGTGCATTCCGTCGAGATCCCACGGCTGACCGTTGCCGATGTACTCGTTGAGCACGAGCGGCTGATACTGGGTGAGAATTCCCACAGCCTCAATACCCGAGTTTACGCAGTTTGAGAGGGGAAAGTCGATGATTCTGTACTTGCCGCCGAAAGGAACGGCAGGTTTTGCGAGCTTCTTGGTGAGCACGCCGAGACGGGAACCCTGTCCGCCGGCGAGCACCATAGCCACTACCTTTTGTTTAGGTATCATTTTTTACCTCCGGTTTGTCACCCCTTGGGGTGTATTGTTTTCTTTATTTTAGAATAAAAATATTTATTCACTATCGGTTTTTAAAATCGGCTTAATCAGCTTGCGCGGTTTCTTCTTCGCCGCCTTTTTCTTTTCCTTTGCCTCCTTCTTGGGAGGCTCAAGCTTCTCTGCGAGCTTGATAAAGCTGACGGAGAGCGGCGGAATCGTAATCTTGATTGACTGAGCATAGCCGTGAATCGCGATGTCGCTCGTCATGATTCCCTTGCCGTTCATCGTTCCCGAGCCGCCGTAGCGCGGATCGTCGGTGTTGAACACCTCGTCATAAAGCCCGTACTCTGGCACGCCGATTCTGTAATCCTCGTGGGTGAAGGGCTGGAAGTTGCACAGCACGATCAGCTCCTCGCCGTTCTTGGCAATTCGCCTGAAGGCGATGATGCTCTTGGTGTAGTCGTCGTGATGAATCCAGTTGAAGCCTTCCCAGTTGAAGTCGATTTCATACAGCGCCGGGTTGTCGAGATAGAAGTGGTTAATGTCATGATAGAACTCGTGGAGCATCTTGTGGTTCTGGTCGCCCAGCACTGCCCAGTCAAGCTCGGAGCTGAAGTCCCACTCCTTCTCCTGCGCGATTTCGCTGCCCATGAACAGAAGCTTCTTGCCGGGGTGAGCCATCATATACGCGATGAAAACCCTCACGGACGCGAACTTCTGCGGCGGGTCGCCCGGCATCTTGTCAATCAGCGAATGCTTGCCGTACACAACCTCGTCGTGCGACACCGGGAGAATGAAGTTCTCCGAGAAAGCATAGAAGAAGCTGAACGTCAGGCTGTCGTGGTTGAACGGTCTCCAAAGCGGATCGAGCGACATATAGTGGAGCATGTCGTTCATCCAGCCCATGTTCCATTTGTAGTCAAAGCCGAGACCGCCCTTTTCAACCGGGGTGGAAACGTGCGGCCACGAGGTGCTTTCCTCGGCAATCATCATCGCCTCGGGGTGATACATGTGAACCGCCGTGTTCATTCTGCGAATGAACTCGACAGCCTCGAGGTTCTCCTTGCCGCCCTCCTCGTTCGGGTCCCATTCACCCTTGCCGCGGTTATAGTCGAGATAGAGCATCGAGGCAACCGCGTCAACGCGGATTCCGTCGAAGTGATACTGCTCAATCCAGAACATCGCGCTCGACACGAGGAAGCTTATGACCTCATAGCGTGCGTAGTTGAAAACGTAGGTTCCCCATTCCTTGTGCTCGCCGCGGCGCTCGCCCTCATATTCGTAGCAGCAGGTGCCGTCGAACCTCGCGAGACCGTGGCTGTCCTTGGGGAAGTGAGCCGGAACCCAGTCGAGAATCACTCCGATTCCCTCCTGATGACACCGGTCGATAAAGCGCCTGAGCGCGTCGGGCTCGCCGTAGCGCGAGGTCGGGGCATAATATCCCGTCACCTGATAGCCCCAGCTGTCGTCAAGCGGATACTCGGTGATGGGCATGAACTCGATGTAGTTGTAGCCCATAGACTTGACGTAGGGAATGAGCTCCTCGGCAAGCTTGTCATAGCTGAAGAAGTTGCCGTCCTCATATCTTCTCCACGAGCCGGCGTGGATTTCGTATATATTCACGGGGCGTTCCTTGTGAGAATGCTCCCTGTTGAATTCAAACCATTTTTCGTCCTGCCACTGATACCGCCCGAGGTCGTACACAATCGAGGTGTTGTCGGGGCGCGTTTCGGTGTGGAAGGCGAAGGGGTCGGACTTGATTACCTTCTCGAACCAAGGGGTTTCGATGCAGTACTTGTAGCGTGTGAATTCCGCGAGACCTTCGATAAAAAGCTCCCACACGCCCTTGTCATCAATCTTTCGCATATAATTGGACATATTGTCCCAGTCGTTGAACGGTCCCACCACTGAGACGGTAATCGCGTTCGGAGCCCAGACGCGGAACAAAACGCCGTCGCGCCCGTCCCGGCTAACAATATGAGCGCCCATAATTTCATGAGCTCTTACCGCGTCGCCGTCATAGTAAAGCTCAAAAGCAGTGCGCTGATCATCAAAGCGATAATTCATATGTTCACTCCTTTTCCGGATTTCCCCTTTTACAAATCTATACACTATATATAATAGCAAAAACTTTTGGTAAATTCAAGTAAAAATATAAAATAATCGGTATAAAATTATGGTTTTTTTATTAAAAATTAATAAAATCAGCCGCCAAGGGGCGCAGATTGGCTGCCCGGCACACAAAAAACGTTTTTCAGAAAAGAAAAGAGGGCCAACCTTGCGGTCAGCCCTCGGAAATTTTGAGTTAAGCTTAGCCTAATTCAGCGAAGTACTTGATTGTACGAACCATCTGGCTTGTGTAGCTGTTCTCGTTGTCATACCAGGAAACAACCTGAACCTCATACAGTCCGTCGCCGATCTCAGCAACCATTGTCTGAGTAGCGTCGAAGAGTGAGCCGTAAGTCATGCCGATAACGTCGGAGGAAACGATGGGATCCTCGTTGTAACCGAAGCTTGCGGAAGCAGCAGCCTTCATAGCGGCGTTGATGCCCTCAACTGTAACGTTCTCGCCCTTAACAACAGCTGTGAGGATTGTTGTTGAGCCTGTGGGAACAGGAACACGCTGAGCGGAGCCGATGAGCTTGCCGTTGAGCTCAGGGATAACAAGACCGATAGCCTTTGCAGCGCCTGTGGAGTTGGGAACGATGTTAGCAGCACCTGCTCTTGCTCTTCTGAGGTCGCCCTTTCTGTGAGGACCGTCAAGAATCATCTGGTCGCCGGTGTAAGCGTGGATTGTGCTCATGATACCGCTCTGAATCTCAGCATACTTGTTGAGAGTGTCAGCCATGGGAGCGAGGCAGTTGGTTGTGCAGGAAGCAGCGGAGATAATCTTGTCCTCGGCTGTGAGTGTGTCCTCGTTAACGGAGAATACAATAGTCGGGAGATCCTTGCCTGCGGGAGCAGAGATAACAACCTTCTTTGCGCCTGCGTCGAGGTGAGCCTGGCTCTTTGCCTTTGAGCAATAGAAGCCTGTGCACTCGAGAACTACGTCTACTCCGAGCTCGCCCCAGGGAAGCTCAGCAGCGTTGGGCTTTGCATAAATTGTGATTTCCTTACCGTCAACGATGATTGAGTTCTCGCCTGCCTCTACAGTGTGGAGACCTTCGCCGATAGTACCGCAGTAGCCCTTCTGAGCTGTGTCGTACTTGAGAAGGTTAGCGAGCAT
>CAMHHL010000081.1 GCA_946184925.1 uncultured Clostridia bacterium
TTTATTTTCTTTGATTAATTGTCGGAATCCTATTAACTCCCTGAACTATTACGTTCTCTGCTTATCTGCGATTATTGATTTTCTTTTAACCGTTTAATAATTGTTGTCAAAATTTTAATAATTTCATCAATATCATCTTTGAGAGATTTGAATTCTGTCTCATTAATAATATTTGTGTCACGCAAAAGCCTTATCCAATACTCGGACTCAGCAGCTTCTTTTAAAGCAATGCTGTGTTTTGAAATAAAATCAGCTGAACTCTGAGCAAATTTTGATTCGGCAAGGTTGGCACCTATACTTGTACCTGACCTGAATAGTTGATTGGTAATAATATATTCTTTTCTGGTTTTTTGAAGGTAACGGCAAAGCTTGTAAATTCTTACGGCAAACCCGTAACATTTCTGTTCCTTGTTGTTTTCCATATTATAAACACCTATTACCTGTTACCTATTACCTATTACCTACGAATCGGCCTCCGCCGATTCGTCAACGACGTTGAAGGTCATCTGGCTGCGGATGAAGCCGCCGCGGATATCGTCGATACACTCGGGGTCGTTGCCCTCAATCCACATTACTACGGTGAATTTGTCGGTTGCGCCGGCTTTGAGAGCTGAGTTCTTGGTGTCTATTACGGTGTCGGTGGTTTTGAACTTGGTGGCGTCGGTCTCGGAAACCTTTCTGTCCTTGTATGTACCCTTGGCGTAGACGTTGTCCTCGCCGTTCTTATAAATCTGAATACGAACAGCTTCGTCAGCCGACTTGGAAGCCCCGGTCACAACAAACTCGGTGTCGTACTTGAGATCCTCATCGCCGGTGTTGCGGAGATAGAAGGTATACGCGAGGTAGTTGTCGCCGTTGTGCTGGCCGTCCTTCTCGGTGTCGAGGTTCTTCGGGAGCCACGCCTTGGTTATATTTGTAACTTTCTTTACGGAGCCGCCGTCGAGCTTGACTGTGCCCGTGCCGTCCTTGAAATCTACGTTATCGCAGAGGAGAAGCGACTTTCCGTCGTTGCCCATGTCGCCGATTGTGATAACAAGGTCACCCCACTGTGTGGTGAGCATCGAAATCAGGTATATGATGAAAAGCACACCAACGAGAGTGCCGAGGATGATTCCGTAGCGTTTCTTGCGCTTCTTGGCGTCAGCGACCTGCTTTGCGCTCTCCTGAGCATGGAAATGGTCATAAACAGAGGACTTTTTATCCTTCGCCGCATCCACCTCGTGTTTATGCCCAAGTTTTTCGACATCATGAGCAGTTACAGGCTCGGCTGATTTTTTCTTTTTTCCGAAAGCCAAAGCAATCACCAACCTTGTTTAAGTGAAAAGTGAAAAGTGAAAAGTGAAAGTTGATTTCGCTTTTCGCATCTTCGCTTTACCCTACTTTATCTTTTTGAACTTATATAAACTTGTTATTCAATCTTATTATTTCGTTTCGTTGTTTTTATTATAGAAGTGAGTAGTTTTTCCAGTTCTGCGCAGTCGGTATACATAGAACCAAACTGCCTTTCTGTTATATATCCGGTTCTGACAAGAAGCTTGAGCCAATATTTGGTTTCACCGGCTTCTTTCAGCGCTATGCTGTGTTTCGAAATAAAATCCGCAACGCTCTGGGCATTTTTTGATTCTGCACAATTGGCTCCGATGCTTGTTCCGCTTTTCAAAATCTGTCTTGACAGTATATATTCTTGCTTTTCGCTTTTCAGATAATTATAAAGGTTTATAATCCTTATAGCAAAATCTAAACTTTTCTCGGAGACAATACTCTTTCCCGTGTCACAACTTTCAACTTTCACTTTTCAACTTTCAACTTTATGAAATCGGGTTACCTGCCGCGTCACATCCTACGAAAGAAAGCTGAGCCTCGAACTTGGCGCGCTGAACATCGTTGTCGCACTCGGGATCCTCGCCCTCGAGCCAGAGTCGGATTGTCACGAGCTTCGGGGTGAGCTTGTCAAGGTGGAAGAGTCGGTTGGAATTGCCATAGACCATTGTGCCGCTCGGGAGGTCAAAGGTCGAAAGCCTTGTGGATGCCGCGGCGCCCTTGTTGGGCTCATATGTTGCTACGCCGCCGTCGTCGGTCTGGAAGTCGATGCGGATGGCGCGGATAACGTCGCTCTTGGGAGCAGGGTCGCTCGTTGTAACCTTTGTGCCGTCCTTCGGGTTGCCGTCCTCGTCAGCGCCCTCGGTGGTGAGGTGAACATACATATCTGTAGTGCCGATGAACCACGCCTTGTATTCGAGGTAGTGCTCGTTGGCGCTGGCAGGATCGCCGTGCTGGAAGGTGAAGGTGGAGCCGTTGTTGGAGGTAACCGGCGAGAGAATCAAATCGTCAAGTGTGGTGTTGTTGCGCCTGAGATAGGAGTTGACCATCTCGTTAGTGATGGTGTGAACGTACTGGTTGATGTCGGAGCCGTGATTCTGCATAGACGCACGAAGCTCCTCTCCTGTCGTAATCTCAAGCTCAAAATCCTGAACACCGACGAAGGTGTTGACAGTAAACCAAGCGTAGGTCGCGGTTGAGAGTCCCAAAACCGCGATGATTGACAGGAAAGCAATCAGTCTCTTCCTTTTCCGCAAAATTTTTCGATTATTCTCGATATAGGATTTTAAAGACACGATTCTCCTCCGATTCTGCACCACAATACATCAGCGCAAACGCACTGGCAGACATTAGTTAGCTATATTATTTTACAATAAAAACCGCAAAAAAGTCAATAATAATTGTGCACTTTTTTCTTTTTACGGTTATTTTTGTGCATTTTTTTTGTTGGTTAGTTATAATTCACAAAAGCGGTCGCAAAACTTTGTTTAATTCGCCAAAGGAAAATAACAAAAAACAATATTGACAAACCATTTTTTTGAAATAAATTTGACAAATAGGAAAACCGCCCGGGTGAACCGAGCGGTTTTTTGTGGGATTCTCAAGCGAGAGTCCAGTTCTTTGAGCTTGCGATTGCCTTTTGGGCGGCGGTGAGCTTGTTGATGTTTACGTTTCCGATGATTAGCTTGTAGGGCGTCTGACCGGTTCTGTCGGCAAGAGCGTTGAGCCAACCGACTATAGTCTCAGCTGAATAGCGCGTTGACGATTCAAGGCTGAGGTTGTTACAGTTGAAGCCCTCCTCGATCGTTACGTTAAGGAGATTCTGACACGCGCCGAACGGGTAATTGGTCGCGTATGTCACGGTATTTGGGATAAACACCGTCTCAAGCGCCGTACAATTTGAGAACGCGTTCGTACCGAGCGATTCGACTCCGTGGGGGATTTCCACGCTCTGCAAGCTCAGGCAGCCGAGAAAGCAATAGTTGCTTATCGCTGTGAGCGCTCTGCTCAGGCGCACGGTCGCGAGGTTTCTGCAACCGTCAAAGGCACGCTCCTTTACTTCCGTCAGAGTGTCTGGCATATTGAGCGACGAAAGCCCTGTGCAGCCCGCAAACGCGTGATTACCGATTGAGCTCAGTCCGGGAGCAACCGTTATGTTCTCCAGCGCGGAATATTCAAACGCCATATCCCCTATTCTTTGGACGGATGACGGCAGGGTAATGGTTTTCAGCCCGGTATCATGATAAAAGCGGTACGCCGGAATTGCTGATGTTCCGTCCGGAACATCAATTCGGTCAATCGTGTTTTCTATCAGCTTTCTGATGGTGTTTGTGTCAGCGTGATAGATTTGCCTGATATACTCGGGATAGTCCGATGTGTCGGCTACATCGGGAATGGTCACATTATACTCGCCGACAGCCGTTCGAATCGCGAGGAAATCGCCGAGATAGCCGGCAATCCTCTCGTTCGCGACATCAAGCTCGGCACTCCTGCGAAGAAGCTCGTCGCGGTGAATCAGCTCCTCGCCGCCGTTCGGCGAAGGAAACACGCGAAAGGTTTTGGCTTCGGTTTTGCCGACGACCTCGCCGCCGGATGTGATTTCAAGAAATACCGTAATCTCCTGTTCGCTCTCGGTAAGGTCGTAACTAATATCAACAACGCTGCCGGAACCGTTGACGTCATAGGCGAAGGTGTCGCCGTTCTCAAGCACGGTAAACAGCCTTACGTCACATTCCGAAATCGGATGAGTTCCGATTGTTTCCGGCAGCGAAACCTCGAAGCCGGAAATCATGTTGTCGCCGACGCGAACCTTCTCGCTGAGCGAATCGAGCTCGAGCTCCTTCTTTTCTGTCAATCTGACTGATATCATGGTTGTCCTTTCCAACCCCTCTCACTTATACCCGGAAAAAAAGAAAAAATTGCCCTGAAAAGGGCAATTTCACGAAAAATATTTTTTATGCGCCGACCAGAATCAGCTGGATGGCGGTTGCGTCGCGGATAGTAATCTCTCCGTCGCCGTTTACATCCGCAAGCGCCTGAGCTCGATAACTCATGGTGTTTAGCCCGAGACAGTACTTCTGAATGTAGGTTACGTCCATAATATTGAGCTCGCCGTCGAGATTTGCGTCACCCGAAAGCCTGTCGAGAACAACATAGGACGCGACGAAGTTATCTTTGCAATAATCCTCGGCGTAGGTTCCGCCGTAGCAGGTGAGCGTCACCTTGCCCTGAACCGCTTCGGGATAAAAGGCGTTCGCGCCGATTGAGCTGACGGATTCGGGGATAAAAACTGTTCCGAGCGAGGAAATGTTCTCAAACGCGGACGCGCCGATTGTTTCAAGCGTGTTCGGCAAGTCAATTCCGGTGAGCGAGGTGCAGCCGCTGAACGCTCCGTCGGGAATTGATACAAGAGTTGACGGGAGCGTTATGCTCTCAAGTAAAGCGCAACCGCTGAACGCGTTTTCTTCAAGAGTTGTGACGGACTCGGGAATTACGATTGAAGCAAGTCCGGAGTTTTCAAACGCGCTCTCGCCGATTGTCGCAATCTTTGCAGGCAGCCTTACTCCGGCGAGCGAGGCGCAGCCGCTGAACGCAGCGTACGGAATCTCGGTGAGCTCTTGGACATATGTGAAATCAACGCTCTCAAGCGATGTACATCCGGCAAACGCCATATTACCCAGAGAAGTAAGTCCGCCCGGGAGATTCACCGAGGAAAGCTTTGTGCAGTTGTTAAAAGCCATGTCACCGATTGAAAAATATGTGTGCGGAATTGTAACGCTCTCTACGGAAGAACCGCTGAAACAACCGGAATATATTCCGACAACCGCTTTACCATAGAGCAACGACGGCAGTTTAAGGCTTGTGTCGCTGCCTTTGTAGGAATAGAGCAGGTATGTATCACCGGAGTTTACGGCATATACCCAGTCGCCCTCGGTGACTGTTGTGACCGCCGAAGCGCCAAACGCCGAGCCGGAGATAACTGCGGCAATCATAACCGCCGACAATAATATTGAAATGAGTTTTTTCTTCATAAAAACACCACCCGTGGGTTGATAAGTTAATTTTACATTTTTAATCCGCATTAGTCAAGCGCAATCGGATTAATTCAGAAAATCATCACAATCCCGCGGCTGCACATTTTCAGCTGTTGAGTATATCGAGCGCCTTTTGTTTGCTTTTGGGCGCACAGGCGGTAGAGAATGCCCTTGCCGAATCCGATTCTCCTGAAAAAGCCGCAGTACTCGTCGATATGCTTATTGTCGCAGCCTGCGACAGCTCTTACCATTGCTCGCGCAAAGCACTCGGGGCAGATTTCTTCCTTTGTTCCGGGCAGCTTACTTCTCCCCCAAAAGCAGCTGAGAGGAATTTTCATGGCAAGCGGACAGTCCTTGTCATGGACGGTTCCGTCTCGGGCGTCAAGGATAAACAGATTCCGCGGATTGTCCTTTATGCTTTGTCTGCGGCTTAGCTCGTCCGCCTTTGGGTTTACAGGCTCTGGTTCAGGCTCTTCAACGGGAGCCGGTTCGTTATCCGCGACGTTTTTATTCTGTAATTTAAGCAACAGTGCCTCGCCGTCAATCGGCACAAATTTCCGCGATACCCTCCGCACGGGTATTCCTCCTTCCCTGAACTATATTCAAAAATCCCGGCAATAACCGACGAACCGTCAGTCATTACCGGGAAATAAAATTCCGAGCCTGCGCCGAAAATTTGCTGTTTACTTTCGGTCGCAAACCTGCTATAATAACAAACGGTGAGATATTGCTTTTGAGTGTCAGTCAAAAAATGTATTTTACCATTCGTGCCGCGGGACCGCCATCCCGGGGCACTTTTCTTTAGGCTTTTATTATACTATTCTCCCGAAAACAGGTCAACAGTAAAATCGAACAAATATTCGCTTGACTTTTTGTGCACTTTTCAGCTTTGAAAAAGTATTGAAAACGTGAAAAATCTTTGCTATAATCAAAGAAAAAACACAAAGGAGTTAATGGTATGAAAAATTTCAGACGCGCGCTGAGCATTTCGCTCGGAGTTCTCACACTTGCGGGAGTTATGACCTGCGCTCAGGCTTCCGCCGCAGGCAAGACCGTCACCGTCGGCGGAGTTGAAATCGGAACCATGCAGAAGGACGGCAGCGTTCTCCTCAATGTGAGCAAGGACGCCGCTCAGAACGGCAGAGTAATCACCGCGGCTCTCGGCGACAACAAAAAGAGAACCGTCACAATCCCGGCGAAAACCTTCAAGATTGACAGAGCAATCTGGATGGGCAGCAACAAGACAATCAACGCCAAGGGCGCGAC
Source organism: uncultured Clostridia bacterium (assembly GCA_946184925.1). GTDB lineage: Bacteria > Bacillota > Clostridia > Oscillospirales > Acutalibacteraceae > Ruminococcoides. Next base: position 6,621 of record CAMHHL010000081.1, read on the forward strand.
GATTTATCAGACTGTTCCGGAGAGCCCGATTATCATCCACTCCTGCACAAAGACCGACTACAAATCGCTCCAAAACGTCACCATCAACGGCGGCACATGGCGCAGCAAGAACAACGAAAAGGCGACCAAGGGCACTTCGACCTTCCGCTTTAACCACGCTCAGAACATCAAAATCAAGAACGCAACCGTTGACACAAACTACGTCAGCCACGCAATCGAGCTTGTAGCGTGCAAGAACGTTACAATCTACAAGTGCAACCTCATGGCGAAGGGCAAGCAGAAGAACGACATCTACGCCGAGCCGCTCCAGATTGACATTGCGACAACGGCTACCGCGCCCACAGTCGCAGGCTACGGCAGCAAGTTTGTTCAGGGACAGGTCTGCAAGAACATCAAGGTAACAGGCTGCAAAATCAAGGGCTCACGCGGAATCTGCACCAACAAGACCGACACAGAAAACGGCAAGTGGCTCAAGAAACACCACCTCAACATCACCATCTCCGGCTGTACCGTCAAGAGCACACGCACCGAGGCGCTCTGCCTTCACAACGCGGCAGGTGTGACCGTCAAGAACTGCAACATCGCGTCCACTGGCAGCGACTATAACTACAACATCGGCTGCTACCTCGCGAGTCTCGGCAACAACTCTGCTATCTCGAAGTACAAGAACGTTTTCACACACAACACCATCAAGGGCGGCAGAAACGGGCTCTACATCGCCACCTACAAGGGCAACAAATTCGGCCCCACCACCGTCACGAACAACAAGCTCTACGCAAAGAACGGCGCTTCCGCCGCGCTCGGAGTCGCAAACTGCACCTCAACAAACATCAAGGGCAACAAGCTGTACAAATGGTAAGCGATATCAAGTAAAAGCGAGCACCCGTAATGCATATCGTATTGATTTTCCCGACAGCGTATTGACAAAAGATAATAAACATTTATAATGAAAGTGCAGGAAGGCAGCTCAACTGCTGCCTTCCCTGCCTAAGCAACTTTAGCTTGCAGATTTTTAATATCTCTATCCTTTTGGTTTGAGTGCTCCTATCAGGCGTTTGGTTTGAGCTGTGACATCTGCTCCTATTAAACATATGCTAAGTTTTAAGTTGTAAGTGACAAGTGGTAAGTTTAGTGAATAGTGAAGGTCGGGTAGAAACGTGAAAGCCTTCCCTTGGGGTGAGGTGTTGTCCAAAACTTGTTTTGGGTAACAACACCCATACCTTGTGTTGAAGGTGGGCGATTCGCTTGCGAATCGGTCGGATGAGGGACTACGCTTTTGACAGAAGTGCTTTTGATAAGGAGCAGTCACTCATATAAATGCGTAATTCGTAATTAAAGGTCGGGAAGAAAGATTGATATGGAAATCAACTTTTCTTCCCGACCGAATTTTTATGCTTGCTGCGCAAGCAGCATATTTATTCTGTCGGGCACTAAACGTAAGTATCGCGCATCTGTGTCCGGGTTCAGCACATCGGTAAGTCGGGAGTGTCAGCACATAGGTAAG
>CAMHHL010000082.1 GCA_946184925.1 uncultured Clostridia bacterium
GCAGCGCACTCCTATCACCGGGCTGCGTTTTGAAATGAGTAGCAGCGCACTCCTAAGATGAGCAAATTAACATCATTCAATATTATTATACTCAAATATCAGAATATGTCAATAATTTTTAAAAAGCTTTATTCTCGCAAATTGCAATAGCAAGTTGCGTTTATTTTATTTTTATTTTTGCGATGACTTTTGCGGACGCGGTTTTGTACAGCGCGCTGCCGCCGGCGTTTATTTTGACCTTGATTTTGAGGACTGAGTTTTTCTTATACACGCCCTTTTTGAGGACGATTTTTCCGCTCTTTGTAACGGTGAGCTTTTTGGAGCCGCTGAGCTTTGTATATGTCAGCTTTCCGACGTTCTTCTTCACGGTTACGGCGTTCGTAATTACCTGACGTGATTTTTTCGCCTTTGACGCACGGACGGTTTTCACCTTTGCGGTCAGCTTGATGCTCTGAGCCTTTTTGGGAACCTTTGCATAATCGGGGTTGAAATTAACAAGGTTATTCTCGCAGCAAGCACGGAAAACGCCGTCCTCGCCCTTCTCGGCGGTATAGGGGATATATTTCGCGAGCTTTGATAAATCCGCGATTTTCTCGTCGGAAGCTTCCTTTAACGAATACACCTTGCCGTCCTTATAGACAAAATCACCTGTTTTGTTATCAAGACTGTAGCCGCGGTAGGTATAGCCTGACGAAAAAGTATAATTGCCGATGGAGCTCATGACAATCTGTTCATCATAGGCGCGCAGGCATCTGAACACCGTAATGTCGTCGTCCTCATAGCAAAGACAGATGCTCTCTTCCTCAGCCGGAAACGCGTTGCGAAAGGCTTGGGTATATATTCTGCTCACGTCGGGCGCAGAGAGCGGATTGACGTACTTGTTTGACGAATAAAGCTTGCCGCCCTTATATGTGAAAGGAATATGCTTCAACAGCTTTTCGAGGTTGACAATATCCTTCTCCCAAGCATCGCGCAGGGAATAAATCCGTCCGTTTGTATACACGAAATCGCCGCAGATATTTTTATTGTCATGGTACGCGCCGTAGAGCCGGGTGTTCTGCCTTACGGTATAATCGCCGAACGCGGAGTAGGTCTCGGGCACGCCGCGCTTGCCGTCGGCAGGAGCGAGGTCGGAGTCGAGATACCTGAACAAAAGCAGGTTTTCGTCCTCATAGAACGGCATTATTCCGCTCTTTGCGATGTTCTCCGGAGTGTAGCCGTCTTTTCCCGGGAGCCGGAGCTTGTTGAAATTGTCACAAAAGCTCTGCGTAAACACAACGCTCTCCGCTTTGCTCTCTTTATTCTCCAGAGCAGACGCGGAAACGCACGAGCTCAGCAAAACAAGTGCGAGCAGAATTGCAGTTAGTTTTTTCATATTATTCTCCCCCTGATTTATTTCAGTGTTTCAATCAATACTTTTCTGAGCTTTTCGGGGTCAATCGGCTTTGAGACATAGCCGTTCACGCCGGCTTGCTCCGCCTTGCGGATATCCTCTCCGAAGGCGTTCGCCGTAACCGCGACAACAGGAACCGACGAGACGCGCGGATTGTCGCTGCGGCGGAATTCCTCCGTTGCCTCGTAGCCGTTCATGACGGGCATCTGAATATCCATGAGGACGGCGTCGTACTCCTTCTCGCCGAGCATATCGAGCGCCACCTTGCCGTTCTCGGCGGTTTCGACCGCGAGCCCGAGGTTTTCGAGCAGGAGAGTTTCCATTTTGCGGTTGATTTCCATATCGTCAACAAGAAGAATTGTTTTTCCGCTGAAATCGAACTTCTCCTCCTCTTGTCGGCTGAGCTCTTCGCTCTCCCTGACAGGCTCGCAAAGCCGGAGCTTCAGCTTGATGATGAATTCGGTGCCCTTTTCGGGAGCCGTGTTCACACGAATGGTTCCGCCCATAGCTTCGACAATGCTTTTGCTGATTGCCATTCCGAGCCCGGTGCCCTGAATTCGGCTTACGGTTGAGGTCTGTTCCCTCGTGAACGCTTCAAAGACATTCTCGGCAAATTCCTTTGACATTCCGATTCCGCTGTCCTTGACGCTGATTGTGTAATCGGCGTGCTCTCCTCTTTGGATTGACGCGGCTGTCACCGTTACACTTCCGCCCTCCGGCGTGAATTTAAGCGCATTGCTCAGAAGATTGAGTATTACGCGCATGAAGCGTTCTCTGTCGAACGCCGCCCATTCCTCGCTGAGCTTGTCATGCCTGAAATTGAAGTCGATGTTCTTCTCCTGCATCTGAAGCTCGAGAATATCGCAGGATTCTTTAACAGCGGTATAGATATTCCCCGGCTCGGGATGCAAATCAATCTTGCCGTTTTCTATTCGGCTCATCTCGAGTATATCATTCAGCAGAGCCATGAGATGTCTGCCGGATTCGTCGATTTTGTCGGTGTAATCTACGATATTCTCAGGCAGGTTCTTCTCCTGCTTTACAAGCTGAGTATAGCCGAGAATAGCGTTCATCGGGGTACGGATATCGTGCGTCATGCTGAAAAGGAAGCGGCTTTTCGCGTTGTTGCTCTCTTCCGCGTGGATTTTCTCACGCTCGAGCCTGTTGTGTCGTCTTCTGAGCGCTCCCTGAATATATCGCATGACAAAGGTGCCGATAAGGGTGAAAACCATCAGTATTACCAATCTCAGCAGAATGAGCGATTTCAGCTCCGGCGAGCCTATTTCGGCGATGATTCCCTTTGCGAACCACATAATAATCGAATACATCAGCAGGCAGAACAGCACCGTTGTTGTGACCGCAACTCCCTTGAAATCCGACAGCTCGCTCTTGCGCATGGTTCTCCAGTAAAATACGAACCCAAGCAGGCACCAAATCGCGAGCAGCAGGAACGCTTCGGCTCCCATGGTTTCGACGTCGCCGATTTTGGAAACGAGATGCGCAAGACCGAAAATCACCGAAATTCCCGTTCCGAGAAAACCGGTTATCCAAACAAACCTGTTTTTCTCCTTGGCGGCGAGCTTCCAAGCCGACGCCGACGTGTAGCCAAAGCCGATAATCGCGCCGAAGGAAGTCATCTCGACAAACCACTCGAGAGCGTTTCTGCCGAAGAACGAGAACACAATCGAAATGAGCATGATGAAAACGATACAGAAAGTGGTTCTGCCAAAGCTTTTGGTGAGGATTTTGTCGTGCGCCATGGTCGAGAGCATATTAGCTGTCGCTCTGTAGGCGGCAATTATACCGGTGAGTATCGCCGCGAGCGCGACAACGCCGACCAGAACGAGGCCGATGTTGCCGAGGGATTGTTCCGCGGCATAAACCGTAGGCACGGCAACGGTTCCTCTCATATCGGCGAGACGGCTTATATAATGCCGCCATGTAGCGAAGCGTTCGGGGATTGCCGAAACTCCGACAAGCGTCATCACTGCGTACACAAATCCGCCGCAGAGAATTGAAATCGCGACGATTCCGCGGGATTTTTTCACCGGGAACGCGAAACGCTCGGTCTCGAGCGAAGCGGTATCAAAGCCGACAAACGCCCACGGCGAGAGCAAAACGATTGTAAAAATTCCCGCGGTTGCAGCTCCGGGGTTGTTTCCCGAAAACAGCGGGCTGAAATTTTCGGGCTTAAAGTTCACAAGCGCTGCCGCGCCGAGCACAACTACGCCCAAAATCATAATCAGCGCAAGCACCGTCTGGAGATGGCGCAGGACAGCCTTTGTGGAGATAAACAAAATTCCGATAACAGCAAGCGACAGCACTGAAATCAGAATTTCGCCCAGATAGATATCATACCCGGCAATCTGATAGTGAAAGCCGAACTGAAACATCCTGCCGAACATTGTCCTTGCAACCACGAATATTGCGGTGGCGTTCATAAACACAACCGTAAGGTATGAAAGGGTCAGAAACCACGAGCACAAAAACGCGTGGTCGCGTCCGAAGGCTTCCTTTGTATATGAATACGGACCTCCGCTGCCGGGGCGCTTTGCCATCAGATAGGAATAGTTTCGCCCGATTATGAGCATAAGGACGGTTCCTATCGCAATCGCGATTACGGTGCCGAGAGGTCCGGCAACCGGCAGAAAGGTTGTGCCCGGCATTACGAAGGCTCCCCAGCCGACAATGCAGCCGAAGGCTATCGCCCACACATTGAGCGGAGAGACGCTCCGCACGCGGGATATCCGGGTCATTTTTTTATCATCCATTTTTTTCACTTCCGTTTCTTTGGCGGAGATAATTCGCTGTTACTATTTTAGCAGAATACATTCACATTGTAAATATTGTTATTTTTTCGGCAACTATGAATTTTTGATTGCTTTTTTATGCAAAGTGCGTTATAATTGTTTAGATATGTTGAAAACCTTTGTCAAAATACTGTTTTTTATATATTTCGGAGTATCAAAATATGCTAAATGCCAACCTGAAAAAGCTTAAATATAAATTTAAGTCATGGTTTTTCCCCTCAACTAACGCAGAAATCGAAAGGGAAATTGACGGGAACAACCTGAAAAATGTCTTTTACCTCTGTCTTGTTGTGTCTGTTATTCAGCTTTGCTCGCTGATTGTATACTTCATCGTCAACTTCGCCAAAAACAGAGGAGCAGGCAACCTCGATTCCGTTGTCAACGTTTCGCTGAGCATTGTTATCTGCGTTATAGCGTCGGTTACGGCGAGGATTATAATCAAAAAGCAAGAGGCAAAGCCCCTGCCGAGAGGCGTAACCATTGCGTTCCTGAGCGCCGTTATCATCATTCTCACACTCTGGGGCTATATTGTGTCCATTAGGCACTATATCAACAGCCAGCAAATGCTGACGTTCTATACGGTTGAGCTGTGCATAATGCTTTTTGTCAAGCTCAGACCGATTGTGAGTATTTCTCTGTTCACGATTTCAGCGGTGCCGTTCTACATCTACCTCAACTTTTTCGTAAAGCCGGGTTTGCTGAACCCGTACAATTACGCGGTGCTCTTCCTGCTGATTACCGCAAGTGCAGTTCACAGCTACAGCCACACCATCAAGAACATCAAGCAGAGGAACAGGATTGAACTGCTCAACAACAGCCTGCAAATCATTGCCGACCATGACAGACTGACGCGGCTCAACAACCGCTATGCTCTGGAGCGCAGAATCCCCGAGTTTCTCGACAAGGACATCTGCGTGGCTATGCTTGACATCAACAAATTCAAGTCAATAAACGACACATACGGTCATCCGTTCGGCGACGCGGTTCTGAAGCTGGTTGCCGACAGAATGCTTGAAGTTTTTCCGCGCAATAACATCTTCCGCTACGGCGGCGACGAATTCCTTGCCATAGAATTCAACACAAGCATGGATAAATTTCTGAAAAAGTTCAAGCGCCTCAACAAGAGCCTCGAAAACAGCCATATAGGCGAGCACGAAATTTCAATCCGCTGCTGCTACGGCTGCGTTGAGGCGAACGTCAGCGAGCCGAAGGCTTTCATGGACATAATTGCGGTGGCGGACAAAAAGCTCTACATAGAAAAAGAAAGAACTGTTTAAAATACAAGGACAGGAAGGCTAAGAACACGATATGCTAAGTAACCTTAAAAAAAGCGTTTTGATTGTTGACGACGAAGCTGTAAACCGAAAACTCCTCGGATACATGATCGAAAGCGAATACAATGTTATATACGCTGAAAACGGCGTACAGGCTCTCAGCGTAATCAGGGACAACGTCGGGATTATTTCCCTGGTTCTTCTTGACCTTCTTATGCCTAAAATGGACGGCTACGAGGTTCTCAAGCACATGAAGCGCGACAAGCACATGAAGCTCATCCCGGTTATCGTGCTTACCTCGGAGAATTCGGCTGAGGTAAAAAGCCTCAAGCTCGGCGCGGTGGACTTCATCCAGAAGCCCTACAGCATGCCGGAGGTTATCCTCGCCAGAGTAAGGCGCTCGATTGAGCTTGTCGAACGCAGCCGACTAATTCACACAACCAGAAACGACGCTCTCACCGGGCTTTATACGCGCGAGTACTTCTATGAATACTGCGCCAATTATGATACATATAACTTTAACGTCGAAACGGACGCAATCGCAGTAAACGTCAATCGTTTTCATCTGATTAACGAGCTGCACGGTCACAACTACGGCGACAATATACTGCAGGCGATTGCCGAAGAAATAAAGCACATCACCGACAGCAAAAAGGGAATGGCGTGCCGCTGCGCTCCCGACACATTCTTCATCTACTGTCCTGCCGGGCTCAATTACAAAAAGCTGCTCGCGGGAATCGACCGCGCCGTAAGGAGAGAAGCGGAGAGCTCCTCGCGAATCAGTCTCAGAATGGGTATTTACGAAAAATGCGACAAGAGCGTCGGCATAGCCCAGCGTTTTGAGAGAGCGATTATCGCGAGCAACGTGCTGAAAAACAGCTACACCTCCGATTACATGTGCTATGACCTCAAAATGCACGAGAACGAGATGTTCGGCGAAAAGCTCATGAATGATATGGACGCCGCAATCAAGGAGCATCAGTTCAAAGTGTATTACCAGCCCAAGTTCCGCATTGACGGCGACGAACCCGCGCTTTGCAGCGCCGAAGCCCTCGTAAGATGGAACCATCCGCAATACGGTATGATAAGCCCCGGCGTATTCATTCCGCTGTTCGAGAAAAACGGACTGATTCACGAGCTCGACCTCTATGTGTGGCAGAACGCCGCGCATCAGATAAGGGAATGGAAACGCTCGATAGGAGTGAGCGTTCCGGTGTCCGTCAATGTTTCGAGAGTGGACATCTACTATCCTAATCTTGCCGACACCTTGCAGGCAATCAGAAAAAAATACTCGCTCAGTGAAGACGAGCTGATCCTCGAAATCACCGAGACCGCATACACCGACGATTCCTTCCAGTTTGAAAACCAGCTCGAAAGGCTCCGCAAGCTCGGCTTCAAGCTCGAGATGGATGATTTCGGCTCGGGTTTCTCCTCGCTTAATATGCTGACAACGCTGACGCTCGACGCAATCAAGCTCGACATGTCGTTCATCAAAAATATCTGCACAAACGAGAAGGACGCGAAAATCGTCAAGCTTGTCAAGGAAATCGCGGACTTCCTCGGAATGCCTCTCATTGCGGAGGGCGTCGAGACCGAGGAGCAGTACAGACTTCTCAAGGAAATCGGAATTGATATTATTCAGGGCTTCTACTTTTCAAAGCCGCTCCCCGAGGCTGAGTTTGAACAGTTCATCACGGGAGAGATTCCGGTAAAGCCTATATCGCGGAAAGCTCCCGTAAACAGCTGAGCTTCAAAGCCTTGCCTTACCTGCCCACGGTAAAGGCGAGGGACAAACGTTCATTCAGTGGGCGGAAAGGCCACGGCGATTATTATGACAATTAAGCAACTGAAAAGCTTCGGTGCGGACACCGAAACGGGGCTGAACAGATGTCTCGGCAATGCTGATTTTTACATTAACCTTGTTGAAATGGCGATTAAAGACCCGAGCTTTTCTCAGCTTGCCGCCGCAATTGCGCAGAACAACCTCGACGCCGCGTTTGAGATGGCTCACGCTCTCAAGGGCGTGTACGGTAACATCGCGCTTACTCCGGTTTATGAACCTATGTGCAAGCTCACCGAGCTTCTCAGAAACAGAACCGACACCGACTACAGCCAGCTGATCAATCAGATTTCAATCAAGCTCAACGAGCTCAGACAGCTCTGATTCAACGGTGAATAAAGGCAACACCGCACAATTCAAGGCGCACGGCTTGCTTGAATATTATTCCGTCAGTTTGCCCAAAAAATCTCGGCAAGGCGTCAGCCTTACCTTGATTTATTTGTACAACCTGACGAAAAATCTTGCTGCGCAATCCGCACACCTGAATTATGCGGTATTGCCTAAAATTCCCGCAGGGTACGACTGAAAAGCCGTGCTCTGCGGGTTTGTTTTTTCTTTTCTGTTATTTGTACTTGTCGAGCAGGTTTTTGAGCTTTTGCTGACGGCGTTTTTCCCTGCGGCTCGTTTGAAAAATCCCGATGCTTTTAACGGCGTCCTTTACCCCGGGCTGCGCGGCAGAAGGCTTTCTCGCGGCAGGAGCAGAAGGCTTTTTCGCGGCAGGAGCAGAAGGCTTTCTCGCGGCAGGAGCAGAAGGCTTTCTCGCGGC
>CAMHHL010000083.1 GCA_946184925.1 uncultured Clostridia bacterium
AGGACGCGGCAAGGCTGGCGCCTTGCAAGGACGACAACGCAGTATTGTGGAAAATAGACCGCAAAGATTGGCTACTTTTTATTAGGTATTAGTATAACGTTTCACTTACAACTTACATCTTAATCAAACAACTAAGGGGCTGTCAAAGACAGCCCCAAAATTATTATTCATTCTTTGTGATTGCGATATTCGCCTTGTATTCGCCGTAAGCCCAGCAGGACGAGCTGCTCGGGACGGAAATCTTGACAGGCATCGTAATTGAGCCGGTGGTTTCGTCGATTTCCGACGCGTCAATCACGCCGGTTATGTCAGACTCGGAAAGCTCGCTGAGACTTGCTTTTGAGCCGATAACAACCACGTCGAGGCTGTCGGTGACAATCTCGCCGCTGTATGCGGAATCGAGCGACTTGACTGTAATCTTGTCGGACGTTATGCTGAAGGTCTTGGTTTTCATCGAGCTGAAATCGTACTCGGCGGTCACGGTGTTGACGTCGCTGAGGTTGACAGCCTTGTCGGGGAGCTCAATATCGAGCTCAACCTTGCCCTTTGTATTTTTGATTGTCGAGAAGTCGAAACCGACGGTGTTGAGATAATCAACCTGGTCAAGCACCTTCTGCGGAGCGGAAATCAGAATCTTGTCCGGCGAATATTTGACATAGTCGCTGACGGTGATTCCGGACGGGCGGTTCTGATAGAAAATCCTGACCGGAACTTCCTTCTCGGGGAGAACCGAGAAATTCGCGGTTATCTTCTCTTCGCTGAGGGTGAGCATGCTGTTATTAATCACCGAACCGGAGTTGTCGTACAACCTTACGCGGCATTCAAGCGAGGTATCCTCGGTGAGCTCGCCGCTGATTCTGCCTGTTATACCGACGGAAGAAATCTTGACAACCTCGGTCTGCGGTCCCGATACGGTGATTTTGTCGGTCGAGAGCGTAACGGCGGCGTGGTAACCTTCCTTGACGTTGTACTTGATTTTGTTCGTAATGTCGAAAGTGTTCTCCTTCATTCGGTCAACAAAGACCGTTATGACGGACGGAGAGACGTTTGAGACAATCTGAAAGTTGTCGGAATTATTAGCCTTGCGCGCGGTGAGCGCCAGCGGATATCTGTCCGGTGTTGTTATGGTTCCGGCGGTCTGAGCCGAAACTACGATATCATCGGTAGAAAGCGAGCCGAGCGAAACCCTGTTGCCGGTGACAGTGACGCTTGCGGTCTGGTCATTTCCCGAGAAAATCTGGAGACCGTTGTCAACTGCTTCGTCGGAAAGGTTAATCTGAATCGGAATGTTTGAGACAGTCATCTCGAGGTCGTTGGTGTCGCTGAGATTGATTGTAATCCAGATAGCGAACGAGAGCACAACCGAGAACACGAAGATGAACTTGCCGTTTTTGAAGAGCGAGGAAAGGGTGAATTTCCTCTTTGAAAGCTTTTCTTTATTCTTACTCATCTTTATTCTCCTTTCTCTTCAAGGAAAATTTGGATGACTTTTTGACATAAACCTTGGTGTCGTCCACGAGCAAATCATTGAGAATACGAATCAGCCCCTCGCGGTCGTAGTCGCGGCTGAGATTGCCGTTGACAGCAAGCGAAACGGAACCCGTCTCCTCGCTGACGACGAGCACAACGGCGTCGGAAATCTCGCTCATGCCGAGAGCAGCGCGGTGTCTTGTGCCGAGGTTAATGTCTACATTCTTGTTGTTAGTGAGCGGAAGTATACAGCCGGAGGCGTAAACCTTGCCGTCGCGAATGATTGTGGCGCCGTCATGAAGCGGAGCCTTGTTGAAAAAGATATTGCCGAGCAAAGCAACGGACGGGTCACTGTTAAGGATTGTTCCGGTGTCGGCTATGTCTGAAAGCTTGACGTTGCGCTCAAAAACAATGAGCGCGCCGGTGCGTGAGCTTGAGAAGAGAGTAGCTGCGTCGGCGGCGCAGATGATTGCGCGGTTAATCGCGGCAACCTCCTCGTCGGATTTCTGGTTCTTGATAAACGGCAGGTACTTCCGCCCAAAGCCGGACTGACCGATTTTTTCAAGCGCCTTGCGCAGCTCAGGCTGGAATATAATCGCGATAATCAGCACCGAGAACTCGAACAGAAGCCTCAAAACTCCGGTGAGCATCGTCAGCCCGAAGATTGACGACAGGATGTAAACAGCCAAAAGCACGACAACGCCCTTCATCAGCTGCTCTGCCCTGGTCTCGCGAATGAGCCTGATAAGACCGAAGATTACAAACGATATGGCAGCAATATCAATAATATCCTTGATTTGCATGGTGCGAATCAACGAGAGAACGTCGTTGAACCATTGCATAATAACATCCATATCATAACCTCCTGTCCGTAAAAAATATAATTCTGAGTTAATTATATCACAAACAGGAGGTATGTTCAAGAATTATTTTATTTTGAAAATTGCCGAAACAAGCGCGTTAATGTCGTTTTGTGTAGAAAAAGCTGAAGGAACCACACGCACGGTGCCTATGTCGAGCGTGTTTTTTGACTTGTGTGCGAGTGGAGCGCAGTGGAGCCCGGCTCTCACCGCTATGCCGAATCTGCGGCTGAGAAGCTCGCCTACGGATTCGCTGTCCTTGTCCGCAAGGTTGAACGAGAGCACCGGAACATAGGAGCCGAATTCCGGATAACCGGTGTACAGAATAACATTTTTCATAGAGCCGAGCCGCTCGTAGGCGTTCTGTACAAGCGAGAGTTCTTTCCTGTAGATATTCTCAATGCCGCGGCTTTTTACAAATTCAATACCCTTCATCAGCCCGACAATGCCGGTAAAGTTCGGCGTTCCGCTCTCGAAACGGTCGGGTAGAATTTCAGGCTGGTTATAGTCATAGGAGTTGCTCCCGGTGCCTCCCTCGACGAAGCTGTCCGGGATTACATCGCAGTTTATAATCAGCGCGCCCGTGCCCATCGGGCCGTAAAGACCCTTGTGCCCGGCAATGCAGAGATAGTCGATTGAAGAATTTTTGAGGTCAATCGGCAAAAGCCCGGCGGACTGCGCGGCGTCAACGCAGGTCAGGATTCCGTACTGGTGGCAGAGAGCGCAAATCCGACCGACCGGGAGCTTAATTCCGAACACGTTTGAAGCGTGAGTACAAACGACAAGCCGGGTGTTCTGCTTTATGCAATTTCTGAAATTGTCGAGAGTTTTGTCGTCGTCTCCCTCAACAACCTCGGCTACCGAGTAGGTCACTCCCCTCTCCTTCAGCTTTTCGACAGGTCTGAGAACCGCGTTGTGCTCATAGCCGGAGATTATAACGTGGTCGCCCTTTTTGAGCACGCCTTTTATGACTATGTTCAGCGCAGTGGTGCAATTCAGAGTAAACACAACCCTTGACGGGTCGTCAACCGAGAAGAAGTCGGATACGGTTGTCCGCGCGTTATAGACAAGCTCTGCCGCCTTCATAGCGAGCCTATGCCCTCCGCGTCCCGGGTTCGCGCTGAGGTTCCTCGTGAGAGCGCAGACGGAATTCACGACGTTCCCGGGCTTAGGTGACGTTGTCGCTCCGTTGTCAAGATAAATCATTGCGCTCCGTCCCTTCCGACAATGCGAATGTTGTTCCCGCGGAGAATCTCTATCGCTTCATCAAATCTGTTGTATATTTTGAGACTGTAGCTGCAAACTCCCCTGCCCTTTTTGCCCGAAACCCGGCGCACTTCGGAGCGGATTCCGCGCTTTCTGAGCAGATCGCGCGCCCTCATGGCGTGGGTGGCTGAGGACAGCTGCACTACATTATCCATAGTATCACCTCATTTATTCACATAATATGCCGCACGAATAAATGGGTGCAAACAAGCTGCAGCGTTTTTTCTTAAAAAGAAAAAAGCCGCCGCTGAGCGGCAGCCGTAAAATCATATTACATAGTCGTTTGAGTAGCTCTCGATTCTGTGATCGACTATATCCTGAAGCGTGATGCTGTCGAGATAATCGGTGACGACCTTTTTCAGTCCCTGCCAGACATAGAGCGTAGAGCACTCGTCTCTCCTGTCGCATCTGACCTCATTGTCGTCGTCAATACACGCAAGCGGCGAGAGCGTCCCCTCGGTCAGTCTCATGACCTCGCCGACGGTGCATTTGTCGGGCGAAACGGCGAGCTTATAGCCGCCCTGAAATCCGCGGTTGGTCTGCAAAATGTTCGTCTTGTTGAGGATTGGCACAATCTGCTCAAGATATTTTTTCGAAAGATTCTGGCGTGCGGCGATATCCTTCAGCGCAATGAAACCATCATCCCTATGTTCCGCAAGGTCGACAAGCATTCTCAGCGCGTATCTTCCCTTTGTTGATATTCTCATCTTATTTCCCTCTTTTTTCCGATGAAGCGTTTGCTTATCAATATTGAAATAATAATACCACAAAAATGGTAGGTTTTCAAGAAAATTTGTTGCGAAATCGAAAAAAGTCCTGTATAATGATAGAGAAATCTTTAATTTTTTTACGGAGGGCAACATGAAAACCTCAGATAAAATGATAGAACAAATACTCGAAAGCTACGACAAGCACGAGCTCACACGCCGCATTGATGAGGACAACATCGTAAGCCGCGACACTATTATCATGCTTGTCAAGGAAATCAGAAAGCTGCTCTTCCCCGGCTATTTTGATAATATGACCGTCCGCAATGAATATGTGCGCTATCTCGTCGGTGAAAAGCTCGAGTGCATCGAGCACAACCTTCGCAAGCAGGTTGAACGCGCGCTCAAAAACAACAAGGACAGGTGCTGCGACAAAGAGCTCGAGGAAAAGGCTAAAGACATGGTCTACAAATTCATCGACAAAATCCCCGAAATTCGCGAGTATCTTGCTACTGACATTCAGGCGGCATATAACGGTGACCCGGCGGCGTACAGCACCGAGGAAATAATCTACTGCTACCCCGGAGTTTTCGCGATTACGGTATACAGAGTTGCTCACGAGCTTTGGCAGCTTGAGGTTCCGATGATTCCGCGTATAATGTCCGAATACGCCCACAACCTCACCGGAATCGACATTCACCCCGGCGCAACCATAGGCAAATACTTCTTCATAGACCACGGAACCGGCATTGTTATCGGCGAGACAACCGTCATCGGCGACAATGTAAAGATTTATCAGGGCGTTACCCTCGGCGGTCTCTCAACACGCAAGGGACAGTTGCTCAAGGGCGTCAAGCGTCACCCGACCATCGGCAACAACGTCACAATCTATTCAAACACCTCAATTCTCGGCGGCGAGACCGTCATCGGAAACGACGTTATAATCGGCGGCAACGCCTTCATCGTGAACTCGGTTTCCGAGGGAATGAAGGTCAACATCGCCAACCCTCAGCTCGAATACACTGTTGACAAAAAGTACGAGAACGAGTTCTGGGACTGGAGCATATGAACTAAAGCGGCGCTTTTGAGTTCGTCTGCAACTACGCCGCAAATTTTTTTAATACACAAAGGCAGATTCAAGCCAAAAGCCTGAATCTGCCTTTTCCCTTATTTTACTCTTGCCTTTTTCAATTTTGACCAAGCGGAAAAGAAATTCTTTCCGCTCACTTTTCTGAAAACCCTGACACGTACATAGTAAGTTTTCCGCGAGGTGAGTTTTTTGATTTTCATCGCGGTTGTTTTTGCGTTTCTGACGGTTTTTGTCTTTGCACTCTTAAAGCTGCTGCTTAGACTGTATTGGATCTGATAGCCTGAGCTTTGCTTTGAGATCTTCTTCCATTTTACGGCGAGCACCTGCTTCTTTGGCGTCAGAGATTTTATCGCCGTACTCTTTGGCAGAATTTTAAAAGTTTTCTTTACCGTTCCCGAGTACATATCCTTACCCTTGAGCGTGACCTTCGCTGTACCGACATTCTTGTTATCGCTGTATGTTACCGTGTAATCGGTACCCTTTTTCAGAGTTGTGTTTCCATACTTGACAGTCACCTTCGGCGTAATCGACTTGCCTGAATATTCTGAGTCCCCGACGCTTATCTTACACTCCGAGAGCTTTACCGCTCCGCTTCCGTTGAAGCTAAATGCGCCGTTGCGGAAATACTCAGTGTCCGTAATTGTGGTTGTGACGGCAGTTACCTCCCCGGTTGATTTTGTATTCAGCTTTGTGAGATAATAGAGCTTTCTTCCGTCGTAAACTGTCGTATTATCCTCGGAAAAGCCGTAAAGCTGATAATAGCTTCCGCCAAAAGCGTTGCGCTTGCTCTCGGCAGCAAACAGGTTTTCGTCGGAATCTTTTACTATCGTATAATTCTTGAGATTGCCGTAATTTAGGCTAAGCTTCTTATGCACATCAAGCTTCTCAAAGCTAAAACCTTTGTCAACAAATTCCTGCAACGTGTATGTTTTCATTTTGAAGTTTTCGTCGGGCTTATATTTTCCTTCCTCTTCGGACGCGACTGCCTTATTCAAACTGTAAAGTCCGTTGTAGTTGATATAAGGATAATCATTCACGGCGTAGATTGTGCCCGGTTCATCCGATTTTTCCGCCTTATAATAATACATGAGAGTATCGTTTCTGTAAAACTGGACGCGCGACGGGGATTGGTTATCGCTAAATGTAAAGGTTATCCCCTCTTTCTCCATCTCGTGTGTTGTAAGAAGCCTTGTTTCCGTACTCCTGAGATTAATCTTTTTGTCGGTGTTCTCATCAATCTCCAGTTTATCAACACTGTAGACGAAATCGTCGGTTGTCTTGTCTTCCAGAAAATCAGCCCTTGCATAATATAAACCGTCAGGATCGTCGGGATTGTTAAGCACATATCCTGTATAATTTGACGTTCCGTCCTTTATGCTGATTTTACGAGTCTTTTTGCCGATTACATATTCATAGCCGTCGGCAATCATTTCCGCTTCGTCATCATAATATTTCGGTTCAAAGGAAGGATCGTTGATGTAAATACCGATTGTATCGCTGTAAGCGTATTTATCAACAATCAGCCGACCGTAATCATCAGGGCTGTAAACTGTAGGCGTAAATTCCGTTCGTACGGTGTATAGTCCGTCGGGATCGGTTTTGCAAGACACCTGATCGTAAATGCTCTGCACTCTTTCCGTGTACGGTACGCCGTAAACAGTCCGGTTCACGGTCGATATTTCTTCCGACTTCTCAAGCTGAACGTAGTTTTCTCCCGCTTTAAATGCTTTATCTACAGGAGTTGAGTTGTTTAAAAATCCAACTGAATTCTTTTCTGACGTGAGCTTGAGCGAGGCGGTTTTGTCAACCGTAAGTGTTGCGGGATAAACGCTGTTGTTTTCCGAATAAGAATAGAAGAAATCGGCAACAAGCTTGCCCGAGCCTGAAATCCTCATGCTCGTTCTGTCGTCCGCAAGCAAACAGCCCACCTTGTTTTCGCCGAAAACCGCTATGTTAAGCTTACCCATATTTCCGGCATAAAGGCACAAATCTGTTTTGATATTACGAAGTGTAAGTGTATTTGTTTTTTCGTTGTAGCTTGCGCCGTCGAGAGCATCGTTTTGGGTGCTTGCTCCGTTATAAATAACAATCATCTCATTGTCACTTAATTCTATAAATCCTATTCTCTTGTAAAACACCTCAGCCGATGCCGGCACAACAGCCAATGAAAAAATCATAACAGCTGCAAGCATAATTGCTAAACACTTTTTCATATTATTCCCTCTCGACAGAACTTAACTGATTTCGTTTAGGAAATATTGTTCGTCCTGTTCGTGGTTCCTTTGATTATTTGATATATCCATATTATCCAGCCTATCACCCCTTCTGTTATCATTTTGTTATCAGCGTTGATAACA
>CAMHHL010000084.1 GCA_946184925.1 uncultured Clostridia bacterium
GCGGCGTTGCGGTTCTGTCGGGATTGTTTTTCTCCTTGTTGCAAACCGGCGATCATGTGATTTTTTCGAGCGTGACATACATTGCGGTTTACCGCCTTTTAAACGAGCTTTTTAATAATAAATTCAACGTTGAAACTACGATTGTAGATTTTTGTATTCTGAAAGCCAAAAAATTGATGCTATTTTGATGCTATACGCTACGACTTTTATGTGATTTGTGTCAAAAAACCGCACGATTTGAACTCCAAATAGGTCCTCCAAACACCAATTTGTGTCCTCTAATGAGCAAAGAAAAACGGCTTAAACGCAGTGTTTAAGCCATTTTTTGCTTGGTATTTAACTATATGATTGATACAATGAACCCTATGCACCATCTCATAGGAGAATACATCAACTACAACTACCTTATTGCGTCTTTCATCTTTCTAACATACGCTCCGACGTAATTAGGCGCGTCTTTACCATACTCGGCGAGTAATTTTACTATCGCCGATCCGACAATAACTCCGTCACTGAGATCTGACATTTTTTTCGCCTGTTCGGGAGTTGATATGCCGAACCCTATCGCACAGGGAACATCTGTATTTTCACGGATATTGGAAACAATAGATTCCAAATCCGTGTTGATTTCATTTCTCATTCCCGTTACGCCCAGACTCGATACTATATAAATAAAGCCCTCTGCTTCTTTCGCTATCATACCTATTCGGTTTTCGGAAGTCGGCGCGATAAGCGATATCAAATCAACGTCGTATTTACGGCATATAGGCAGGAACTCGTCCTTTTCCTCATACGGGATATCGGGAAGAATCAAGCCGTCAATTCCAATTTCCGCGCAGGTCGATATAAACTTTTCCGAGCCGTATGAAAACACCACGTTCGCGTATGTCATAAATACCATCGGTACTTCCACATCAATTCTAAGCTCGCGCACTAAATCGAACACCTTATCGGTCTTAACTCCTCCGCTTAACGCGCGGATATTAGCTGCCTGAATAACAGGTCCCTCGGCAGTCGGATCGGAAAACGGTATACCGAGCTCTATAAGGTCGGCGCCGTTTTTTACGGCGGCTCTTACCACGGCGGCAGTTGTTTCCAAATCGGGATCGCCGCAGGTTATAAACGGAATAAACGCTTTTCCGTTTTCGAAGGCTTTTTTGATATTACTCATAAATATCCTCCCCTCTGTATCGCGCGATAGCGGCAACATCCTTATCGCCTCTGCCCGAAACCGTTACTACGATTATCTTGTCCTTATCCATATCGGGAGCTATTTTCATAGCGTACGCTAAAGCGTGTGAGGATTCTATCGCGGGAATTATTCCCTCGGTTTTCGAGAGATATTCGAAGGCGTTAACCGCTTCTTCGTCCGTTATCGCGACATATTCTCCTCTGCCGATATCGTGCAGATAAGCGTGTTCGGGCCCTACTCCGGGATAATCAAGACCCGCGGAAATTGAATATACGGGCGCAATTTGGCCGTCTTTATCCTGGCAAAAATATGATTTCATACCGTGGAAAATTCCGAGCCTGCCCGTTGAAATTGTCGCGGCGGTCTCGAAAGTATCAATTCCTCTTCCCGCCGCCTCACATCCGATAAGGCGTACGTCTTTGTCCTCTATAAAATTATAGAAACTGCCGATAGCGTTTGAGCCGCCTCCGACGCAGGCGATTACAGCGTCGGGAAGTCTTCCTTCTTTTTCGAGCATCTGCTCTTTTGTTTCTTTGGAAATCACCGCCTGGAAATCACGTACAATAGTCGGGAAAGGATGGGGTCCCATTACCGAACCAAGGCAGTAATGTGTGTCGGAAATTCGAGTTGTCCACTCGCGCATAGCTTCGCTGACGGCGTCTTTAAGAGTTTTTGTACCGCTCTTCACGGGAACAACCTCAGCGCCGAGCAAACGCATACGGTATACATTAAGCGCTTGGCGGATTGTATCCTCCTCGCCCATAAATACTACGCACTCCATACCCATAAGAGCGGCGGCTGTTGCCGTGGCTACACCGTGCTGTCCCGCTCCTGTTTCGGCGATAAGGCGGGTTTTACCCATTTTTTTCGCGAGCAAAGCCTGACCGAGTACGTTATTGATTTTATGCGCGCCCGTGTGATTTAAATCCTCGCGCTTGAGATATATTTTCGCGCCGCCGAGGTCTTTCGTCATTTTTTCGGCGTAGTAAAGCCGAGACGGTCTGCCCGCGTAATTATTGAATAATTCGCTGAGCTCACGATTAAACTCAGGATCGTTTTTATAGTAATTATATGCTTGCTCCAGCTCGTTTACGGCGTTCATCAGCGTTTCGGGAATATACTGTCCGCCGTGAACTCCAAAGCGTCCTTCCGTATTACTCATTTTCTTCTTCCTTTCTGACGGCGTTTACAAACGCGGTCATTTTATCTAAATCCTTTTTTCCGTCCGTTTCTATACCCGAGCTGACATCAACAGCGAAAGGACGGTTGCTCCTTATTGCTGATTGTATGTTTTCGGTATCGAGCCCGCCTGCTAAAAAATACGGACGGTTTATACTTTTAATAAGCTCCCAGTTGAATATTTGGCCGCTTCCTTTTCCGCTGTCGAGCAGAACATAGTCAGCCGCGCTGTTTTGCGCTTCTGATATATCTTCACCGCTCTTAATCTGAAACGCTTTAATAACAGGCGTATTTATACGCTTTTTCAGCTTTTCTATATAGCTGTTATCCTCGCTTCCGTGGAGCTGGGCGATATCTATAGTTCCGTTTTTAAGAAGCTTTGAAACATTGTCGATATCTTCATCAACAAACACACCGACCGCTTTAACTTCGGGATTTAAAAGCCTTTTAAGTTCGGCAGCTTTTTCCGGAGTAACACAGCGCTTACTTTTTTCGGCAAATACAAAGCCTATATATTCAGGTTTAAGAATATTTACAGCTTCAATATCCTCAGCGCGCATAAGCCCGCAAAGCTTAATACTCGTCATATTACGTCTCTCAGCTCATTCAGCTTTTGTTTTTTATCGGGATCTTTCATCAGCGTTTCGCCGATAAGCACAGCGTCAGCTCCTATTTCGCGAATCGCCTTTACATCCTCCGCGGTTTTAACCCCGCTCTCGGATACGAATATTATATCACAAGGTATTAAATTTCTCAATCGTTTACTGTTTTCTGTATCTACGGAAAAATCTTTAAGGTTGCGGTTGTTTACGCCGATAATACGCGCGCCCGCTTCTAAAGCTGTCTTTACTTCCCGTTCATCATGCGCTTCAACCAGCGCAGATAAACCGAGTTCGTCGCAGATATTAATATAATCTTTCAGCTGGTTATCGGAAAGTATAGCTACAATCAGAAGTACGGCCGAAGCGCCGAGAGCTTTCGCCTCGTAAATCATATACTCATCTACGGTAAAATCCTTTCTGATACAGGGAATTTTAACGTTTTCGGCTATTTCTTTAAGATAGTCGTTATTCCCGAGAAACCACTTAGGTTCAGTCAGCACGGATATACAATCAGCGCCAGCTTTTTCGTATTCCTTAGCTATCTCGAGATAAGGAAAATCAGCGGCGATAAGTCCTTTAGACGGAGAGGCTTTTTTACACTCGCAGATAAACGAAAGCTCGTCTTTTTTAAGCGCTTTTTCAAACGCGAAATCGCCTTTAGGGAGAGCGTACGCTTTATCTTTTATTTCTTCTAAAGAAATATCCTTCTTCGCCGATTCTACTCTTTCCCGAGCGTAATCGGCGAGCTTATCTAAAATAGTCATAATTACCTCACGCGTTGCTGACTTCAATCAGCTTTTCAAGAGTTGTATACGCGTTTCCGTTATCAATAAGCTGTGACGCTAAACCTATACCGTTTTTCATACTGTCGGCTTTTCCGCCGATATAAAGCGCCGCGCCCGCGTTAAGCAGAGTAGCGTTACGCTGATGGCCCTGTTTGCCCGAGAGGATATCGCGGGTAATCTGCGCGTTTTCGTCGGGGTTACCGCCCTTTAGCTCCGCCTTACTACAGCGTTCGAAGCCGAAGTCCTCGGGCTTAATAACATAGGTTTTATACCAGCCGTTCTGGATTTCGCAAACTTTAGTCGGCGCGCTGAGGGAAATCTCGTCCAGCTTATCCGTACCGTAAACTACCATACCGCGCTTTACGCCGAGATTTATAAGAACCCTGGCGAGCGGCTCGACGAGGTACTCGTCATATACGCCGAGAAGCTGCATTGACGGCGAAGCGGGATTTGTAAGCGGGCCTAGAATATTGAACACTGTCCTGAAGCCGAGCTCGCGTCGGATAGGACCGACATATTTCATAGAGCTGTGGTACTGCTGAGCGAAGAAAAAGCACATACCTACCTTGTCGAGAAGCTCAACACATTTCTCGGGGCTCTGGTAAATATTTACGCCGAGAGCCTCAAGACAGTCCGCTGTGCCGCTGCTTGACGACGCCGCTCGGTTGCCGTGCTTAGCGACCTTCATTCCGCCCGAAGCGGCGATAATAGCCGATGTTGTTGAAATATTAAAGCTGTGGGCGTTATCTCCGCCTGTGCCGACGATTTCGAATACATCCATATTCGTATCAACCTTGGTAGCGTGGTCGCGCATAGCCGCCGCGCAACCTGCTATCTCGTTTGTCGTTTCAGCTTTTGCGCTTTTGGTGGAAAGTGAAGCGAGAAACGCCGCGTTCTGGGTCGGGGTTGTTTCTCCGCTCATTATCTCATTCATAACCTCATACGCTTCGTTATAGGTTAAATCCTCTTTACTAACAATTTTTACAATAGCTTCTTTAATCATAATACAACTTCCTTTTATACAGATTTATTATTAATAAAATTTTTTAACATTGTTTTTCCGTCGGGAGTCATTATCGACTCGGGATGGAATTGTAAGCCGAATACGGGATACTCTTTATGTTGTACCGCCATAATCTCGCCGTCGTCGGTAACGGCCGTAACGGTTAAGCAGTCGGGCACGGTCGTCTCATCCGCGGAGAGCGAATGATACCTTGCTACTTTAGCGCCCTCGGGGCAATTCTTAAACAGCAGACAGTTCTTATCGAACCTTACCTCGCTCTGTTTACCGTGCATAAGCTGTTTCGCGTAAGTGACCTTAGCCCCATACGCCGAGCATATCGCCTGATGTCCGAGACAAACGCCCAAAATCGGTATTTCGGCTCCGAGCTTTTTAACCGCTTCGATTATCACTCCCGCATTCTCAGGTCTTCCGGGCCCCGGGGAAAGAATTATCCTGTCAGGGTTAAGCTCTCTTATCTCGTCAACGCTGAGCTCGTCGTTGCGAATAACCTTGATTTCGGGATTTATTTCTCCGATATACTGGTAGAGGTTATACGAAAAGCTGTCGTAGTTATCA
The DNA here is from genome assembly GCA_946184925.1 of uncultured Clostridia bacterium. Classification (GTDB taxonomy): domain Bacteria; phylum Bacillota; class Clostridia; order Oscillospirales; family Acutalibacteraceae; genus Ruminococcoides. Next base: position 5,338 of record CAMHHL010000084.1, read on the forward strand.
ATCAACAGAATCATAAATCCACCTCCTGCGCGAGCTCGAGCGCCCTAAGCGACGCTTTCGCCTTATTAAGACATTCCTCAAATTCCTTATCGGGATCGGAATCGGCGACAATTCCCGCTCCGCTCCTTACAAACACCTTGCCGTTTTTCTTATATGCTATGCGAATAGCTATACAGGTATCCATATTTCCTGTAAAGTCTATATAGCCTATCGCGCCTCCGTAGATACCGCGCTTATTATTTTCGAGCTCTCCGATAAGCTGGCAGGCTCGGATTTTCGGAGCTCCCGAGAGCGTTCCCGCGGGAAGCACCGCTTCTATAGCGTCGAGAGCGTCCTTATCGTCGCGGATTTCTCCGCGTACCGTTGAGCCTATGTGCATAACGTGAGAGAATCGTTCTATAGAATGAAGCTTTTCAACGCTTACGGTTCCGAATTTACTAATTTTACCGAGGTCGTTTCGTCCTAAATCAACGAGCATATTATGCTCGGCGAGCTCCTTTTCGTCGGCGAGCAGTTCTTTCTCGAGAGCCTTATCCTCCCTACTCGTTTTACCTCGGGGACGTGTTCCCGCTAACGGGAAGGTATGTAAAACTCCGTCCTCAAGCTTTACGAGAGTTTCGGGAGACGCTCCCGCTACCTCAACGTCCGTTCCCGAAAAATAGAACATATACGGCGAAGGATTAATAGTACGAAGTACACGGTAGGTATTCAGCAGGCTTCCCTCAAACGGAGCGCTTAAACGGTTGGAAAGTACAATCTGGAAGATATCTCCCTCGTAGATACGGCGTTTCGCTTTCTCGACCATAGCGCAGTACTTTTCACGGTTAAACAACGGCTTAACCTCACCAATCAGCCTGCCCGCAGGTTCTTCTTTCTTTACTCCGCTCGTAATAAGCGCCGCAAGCCGCTTCAGTTCATCCGACGCCTTATTATAGCCCACCTCAATATCATCAAGCTTCATATTAGCTATCAGTATTATCTTCTGACGAACATTATCAAAGGCGATAACCTTATCGAACAGCATCAAATCAACGTCCTTGAACTCTTCGCTGTCGTCAACCTCACATCTGACACGAGGCTCGCTGTAGCCGAGATAATCGTAAGAAAAATATCCTACAAGGCCGCCTGTAAATGACGGAAGATAGTCGAGGCGCGGGCTTTTATATGATGACAGGATCTGTCTTAAATACTTAGACGGGTTATCTGTTTTCAGTTCTATATCACCGAGCTTCATCACACCGTCGATACAGGTTATTTCAAGCTTTGGGTCGAATCCCAGAAAGGTATAGCGTCCCCATCGGTCGTTTGCCTGAGCTGACTCGAGCATATAGCAGTGAGTTGATACGGATTTCAGTATTCTCATAGTTTCTATTGGTGTAGTAAAATCCGAGAAAAGCTCGCAGCTAAGCGGAAAAACATCGTAGTTCCCCGAAGACGCAATCTCTCTTACCTGCTGTAATGAGGGAATAATATTCATTTTCGTACCTCCTATTACGGCGAGCCGCCGTTCCCAATCACGCCTTATCCTTTAACATAAAAAACGCCCTTAACAAAATCATAAGACTTTGTTAAGGACGAATAAATCTTATCCGCGGTGCCACCTTAATTCACGGCTGTCCGTGCGCTTAGCGGGATACCATCATATCCCCGGCAAATTACGTCTGCCTGCAACGTCGCAGAATACTCCGGATAAATCCGTTTGACTGCGCCCTCGGCGGTCCATTTGACAACCTGTTTCACGCTCGGTTTTCAGCTTCCCGAACTCTCTGTAGAGGCATAATTGCCGTTATCTCCGCTTCAACGGTTTAGCGTATTAAATTACTTGGATTATATCACGCGGCAAAGAATTTGTCAATATAAACACGACATGATCTGTGTGAAAAATCATCTATATATAAATCAGAGCGCGAATTTAAACAAGCGGTTTCTGATTATATCACTTTTTATAATGAAAAAAGACCGCATAAATACCTTAATTACAAAACTCCCACGCAATTTGAAAAAGAAAGCATTCAAATTGGAAAGTTTAGTTCGAAAAGGTCAGCTTTTAATTGACTTAGTGTTCATTTTTTGCCTTTTTTCGAAATTGTTGTCCAATTTGAATGAGTGGGATATTCAACAAAAAATGGCTTAAACTCTGAAAAAATGCTATATCAATCAAAACAGATAGTATTTCTATAAAAATAAAGCAAATAGACTATCAGGATTGTATTGAATAGAGCTCCTCTCCATTTATACATACATAATCCTTAGGGGTTGATTCGTAACCATTAACCGATACAAAGCCTATTTTGGATACT
>CAMHHL010000085.1 GCA_946184925.1 uncultured Clostridia bacterium
TTTTTTCAAGCTCTTTTGCAAAGTCATTCAGCTTATAGTACTGCTCCTTGCGCCATGCCGCCCGCTGTTCTTTCCTACGCTGTTCGAGCTCCCGCTTTGCCGCCTGTCTTGTGCGCTCCATCGCTGACGTCGGGCGGAACACGTTCAGTCCAAAGTCCGCGTCAATCCTTTTGAGCGCGTCAAGATAGGATATGCCGCAGAACGCCGCGCAGAGGTTGACGGCGTTTCCGCCTTGTCCGCATCCAAAACAGTAAAATGAATCATTGCTGTCATAAATCTTCATGGACGCGGTTTTTTCGCCGTGAAACGGACAACGGCAGAAGCCTTTTCTGTCCGGCTCCATGCCGCCGTACCGTTTCAGTACGTCGCGGATTTTTACGCGGCGTTTGATTTCGCCATTTTCATAACCCATATTTCTCAGCCAATTTCTTGACTTCTTTCTCGTACTCCTGCCAGCTCAGACCTTTACAAAGGAGCTGTTGCTTTTCGCGCTCGTAGTTTTGCAAGCGCACCTTGTACGGCTGTGTCTTCATTGGTTGTACCTCCTGAGTAATTCTACAATTGCATGTCCGGTCTGCGCCTTGGTGCAGAAGTAGAATTTTGTGCTGTAAGTCTTTTCCATGGTTGCCAGAATCTTGTATAAGCGCTCGCCCGAAACCGCAAGCGGCGATTTCTTCAAGCGCGGGTTTTTCCATTCCTTCACATCGTCAAGCGTTTTGATGTTCGCGCCGTGCTCCACCAGAAAGACAAGCTGAATCCCTAAATCATTGGCACGTTTCAGCTCGGCGGTGAAGCGCTTGTGCTGTTGGCAAACATTCTGACAGAGTTCAAGCAAGTCCTTCTTCCGGTCAATGCAGAATCGGGCGTTGTCCAAATCCTGATAATCGCCGCAGGGCAGCTTTGATACAAAAAACTGTATGCCGTTACGGTCAAAATACCGCTTGATTTGTATTATTGCATGCCGGTGTTCCCGGCTGTCAATCTGAATCGTCATGATTAAAACGGAAGGTCATCGTCAAGCGGCGGCTTGTTGTCGCCGTTCTCGACCATGCTGTTGAGCTCTGCCATGATTTCCTCGGGCTTCTTCTCCGGATCTGCATTTGCCGGTCCTGCATTGATTGGCGCGGCATAGTCCGGCTGTGCGTAGTTATATCCGGCGTTGTCGTTCTTAGGATTGCTGGGTACAAATTCAACGTTTTCAGCCACGACCTCGGTGACATAGCGCTTGGAGCCGTCCTTCGCGTCATAACTGCGCTGCTGCAAGCTGCCCTTAATCACAATCGGCTTGCCCTTACTGAAATACTGGCAGACAAACACGGCGGTTTTGCGCCATGCTACAATTTCGATAAAATCGGCTTTGCGCTCCTCGCCGCTCTTGACATAGGCGCGGTCAACGGCAATGCGAAAGGAAGTCACTTCCAGCCCGCTCTGCGTGGTTTTCAGCTCTGGGTCAGCGACAAGCCGTCCCATCAGAATAACACTATTCATAGTCCAATACCTCCATACTTCTCGGCGCGGTCAGCACCTTTGTCTGTTTACAGTAATCGCATTTTTCGCAGCGCCGCGGCTGAAAAAGTCCTTTCTTGATACCGTCATAACGGATAACGTTTTCCTTGAAGTGCTCCAAAGAAACGTCAAGATACGGCTGCGGAATCTCGATGATGTCAATATCCGTCTCTTTCTCCTTGGTCGCCGCCGCAAGGTAGAACGGCAGCTTGTCGCCGGTGTTCTGACGGACAATCTCTTGATAGACTGCGCCCTGCAAATCATATCCCCATGCTTCAATCCAGCTCAGCCGCCCTTGTTCGGGAACATAGACCGGCTGGAAATCCTTCATGATTTTCAAGTCGACGAGCATTTTTCCGGCGTGGTAGCTATCAATCTTTATCTTGACCGGCACGCCCTCAATCTCTCCGGTCATGATGACCTGACTTTCGCCGCTGAGGAACGTCACGAAAAGAGGGTCGCGCTCAATGCGCTGTATGATTTCTTCGGCTTTACGGTATTCGGCTTTCAGCTCGCCTTTTTTAGTAAAGATTTCGGGATTCTGCGCCTTGAAAACGTCAAGCGTGCCCTCAAAATGCGCGTCAACATAGGAGCCGACCAGAAGGGAGACCGTTTTCTCCCTCTGGTATTCTCCAGTTAGCTCGGCAAGCGCCGCCGCCTCGCATTTCTCAAATGCCTTGAATTGAGAAACGCCCATGTATTTCATCTGATTCTCGGGGCTGAAATAGTTCTCATTCGTCAGCATTGGCTTCCTCCTGTGGCTGTTCGGCGTTCTCGGCGGCTTTCATCTGCGCCGCTAGCTGTGTCGCGCAGGCTGCGCACAGTGCTTTGCCGTACTTCTGCGCCGTATACTTCGCCATGCTCGCCGCGTCCATGTTGCCGCGCGGCTGAATTTCGCCGCCGCATGATTCGCATTTCGGGACGTTCTCAGCAGGAATAAATTTGCGAACTCTCAGAGCGTCTACAACATCGCCGAACGCCTTTACCTTTTCGATACCGATTTGTATTCTGCGCCCTGACCAATCTTCAATGTACGGAGTGCCGAACAACTTCGTGATGGTTTTCATGTTGGTTGAATTAAGAATCATCGGCTTGACGCGCTCAGAGAAGTGACAAACGACGCAGTCATCTTTTTTTCCGTCCGAGCCTGTGACCTTTTCCTCACGAACATAACTAATCGTGAGAATAACGTCCTTGCCGTCATCGAGCGCATATGCCCCGAGGTAATCGGGGTTAGTCAGTTTTTTCCAGTGTGTTTTAGCCATTGTTAACCTCCTTACAGCTCTGTTACAATCAGCTCGTTGTCGTTGGTGGTGCGTGTCGCAATAAACTGAACGCCCTTTTCGCGGCACTTAGTGTACAGTCGCTCGCGGCTCTCGTCGTCGAGCTTTTCCGCGCCGTCAATCAGGATTATCTTCAAACCGGACGGATTATGTACGGCAATATCGACGCACAGCTCGAGCTTTTCACCGTCCGAGCGATTTGACACCGGCAAGCCGTGAATAAGCGGAATGCCGTCCTTGACCGTCAATCCCTCGATCGGCAGCATAGCCGTTTCGAGGATTTCGGCAGGAAGAGAACGTGCAAGCTCGATTTTCTCGGTGTATTCATCAGACTTTGCTTTAAGCCCTTCAAGCTCTGACTGCATAGCACTCATGCGGTCGTATTCGTTGAGGTGCTTCATCATGGCTTCGGCGGTTTTGATTTCTTCCGCGAGTTCTTCCGTAGGTTCGGGCGTGAGGTTCATAAACTGCTCGGCAACTCCCGTATCCTTATCAAGCTTTGCCTTCGCGGTCTCAAATTCGCTCTGCGCGATTTTCTTCTTGTCATCAAACTTCGCATCGAGTGAAGCGAGCTTGTCCCTTGCGGCGCGGATTTCCGCTTCACGCTCTGCAATCAGGCGGTTGAGGTTGTCGCGCTCCGTCGCTATTGCCTGACTTGCGGCGCTTACAGCGATTTCTCTGTTGGCTTCAAGCCCTCTGAGCTTATTGTTGTAACTGTCCCGGAACGCCTTGGCACGCTCGATTTTACCGTTCTTGTCGCGGCGCTTCATCAGCTCGGTATACTGAGCGGAAAGGTCGTAATTGCGCCATTTTTCGGCTTGATATCCGTCGGGAATGTCCTTTGCAATATCCGAAATAAATGCGAGCTTGTGACGGATTTCGCGGTTGATATCCTGTCTGCTGAGGAAATACGAGCCCTTATCGGACTGTATATCGTTGAGAATCTGGAGAATGTTCTGACTGTAATCAACACCCTGCGGAATTTCACCGAACTTCTCGCGGATCCAGTCCATATTCCAGTCGAATTCAATCAGGTCGAGAATAGCGCGGTTCTGGTCTGCCTTTGACATCTGAGTGAATTCCACGGGATTAAGTTGCAGCGGCGTAATGATAGACTTGAGAAACGTCTCGGGCTTGTTCACCGTGGTGAGGTTCTCCTTGACTGAAATAGCGTCAACCTTGCCCTTTCTCGCCTTGCGGTCAATTGTCAGTCCCGAATCGGTCTCAATTATAATCTCGCCCTCGTCCGCGCCGTTCTTGATCACCCAGTCGCGTTCCGAGCTGTGAGTGAGAGCGAAACGGATCGCGTCGATTATCGAAGTCTTGCCCGCGCCCTTTCTGCCCTTTATTTCGATGTTTGCACCGTTCAATATCTGTTCAGAAATACCGAACAGCTGACGGATAGTGATTTTTGATGTTTTCATGTTTCCTCCTTATAATCCGTTTCTTTTTTTCCACTCGCCGATGATATCCTCGTATTTTTCATCGGCAAAGTTCAGCCCGAGCTGCTTCATTTCTCTGTCTGTTTGCTCCCAGAACACTTCATTGTCGGCGTTCTGACGAATCAGCTCGTCAAGCATGTTTACATATTTGGTAATCCGTTGTGCTCCGAAGCCGAAATATTCATGGAGCACACGGCAGGACAGCTTGAAAATTCTGACGTTGTTCGCGTCTTGAAGGCTGTTTGCGTAATCAGCGCAAGCCTGCAAGGTGTCCCGCGACAACCGCTTCTGCGGCGGTATCCTTGCTTTCATTACTTTTGACCTTTCATAAATCCTTTGTATTTCATGTTTCCCTTTTGATTATGTAAAATGATATTTCGTAACAGCTATCGGAAACTCCTCGATCTCCGACGCCCACAAGCATGTTCCTTTTCCGTTTAGCGTTTCCCAGATTAAAGGGAAGCCGCCGATTCCGTCAAACAGGCTAGCCATTGTTCGGTCAGCCCCGCAGCAGTATGACAATCGCTCTAATACCCACACCCACGACGGCAGGGCAATGCTGTTGCCGAGAGCCTTATATCGCGCGGTATCTGAGGTTTTGCGCTTCTTGCCGTTTGTGTCGATATAATCGTCTATGTCAGTCCAACCGTCTGGGAATCCTTGCAGGCGTTCGCATTCGAGAGGTGTTAATCTGCGGACGGTGCTATGCTCGAGCACGCTCGGGACAATGTTCATACCCTCATTTGTGCCACTTGCAAGCGTCGGCGCTACTCCGCTTGTATCGAACACGCGTTTGCTTTGGGAATCATATGCGTTAAGGCAAGTCGCCGCACATACAATCTGAGCTTCTTTATAGTCGTTTGATAATATAGGATTTGCTACATCATAACCGATGTTAATACTCTGCTGTTTTGAAGCAACTGAGATAATTTCGCTACAAAATTCTGCACAAACCGCCGACGGTCCCTTTGCGGTCAAAGTGCTGTTTACTCCGTTCTCAGATACTTCAAAATCATATTGTGCGTTCTTGCCCTGATTGAATGCGGCACGGTCAAGAGCTATTATTCCGTTACAAAATCCTGCTCTAGTCCCATTGCATACTGTCGTCGCCTTTTCGTCGTAAACCTTCGTATTCTCAGGACGGAACCCGAGAGGAAAACCACAGACAAGACCTGTATAGTCACTTATGTGTCCATTGTGGTCGCCTGTTATCGTTGGGGAGGTTTGTCCGTCACCGTTTCCTCTGGCATCGTATACAGCAGGCCTGTCTACCGTGTTGAGCGTGTAGCTTACACCTTCCGTCCATCCTCGGCCGTTGCACCCTGCGGTGTCGGCTCTGTCGATGCAGTTCCCTTGTATGCAGTAGGCTAATTCGCTGTTTTCCCTCGCCTTATCTGCTCCTCCAAAGCGTTTTGCAAGAGCGGCGGCAAAATCTTTCCACGGCGTTTCGCACGGCGGAGTATGCCTTGACACGCCTTTGCGCTCAAAGAGTATTTCGGGTGCGGTGCAGCCTCCAAAATCTGCGACAAGTGCGATTCTGCGGCGACGTTGGGGGACTCCCCAAAACTGTGCGTCAAAAACTCGCCAAGCAATGCTGAATCCGTTTCCCATGATAACGCCTGAGTAGTGCCACCCTCCCTCAGGAACAGGTATATCGGGCAGCTCTTTTTCGACAATCCGCGCGGTTTCTTCGAGGACTGCCCGGAAGTCTTGCCCTTTGTTTGAGCTGAACGCGCCGGGAACGTTCTCCCAGACCATATATCGCGGTCTAACGTGAGCTGTTCCGTTTCGTTGTTCATCTGCTGACCTCATTTCCTTGATAATTCTAATCTGTTCCATAAACAGCCCTGAGCGTTCACCTGCAAGACCTGCGCGCTTGCCCGCGACCGACAAGTCCTGACAAGGTGAACCGCCGATTATAACATCGACCGGCGGCACCTCGGAACCGTTTATTTTTGTGATATCACCTAAATGTTTCATATTCTCCCTTGACACTCCGATTTAATTCGGCTATAATTTAGTTATAGGTTTTATTCATGCCGCTCGGGGTGTTCCAGCACTTCGGGCGGCGCTTTTTTATACCCTCGACCGCTCCTCCAGCAGCCCGATGTACTCGATCTCGCTTGCGGGGACGTCGGTGCCGAGCGCGATCTGTGCGGCTTCTTCAAACCAGTGATCGGCAGTCAGTCTGAAACGGTGCAGGAACCGGCGCAGCTTCTGCCCGAATGTCATTTTCATTTCGCCGCGCTTGAACGCTCCCGTCGCGAGGTCGAGCAGATACGCGTCGCCGTTGCCCTTGATGGAATAAACGCCGCCTTTGCGTTTGATGATGATTTTCTGTGTCTTTTTCATGGTTTACCTCCGATACTTTGATAATCGCTCAGACCGAGAAGCCAGTCGGCTGAGACGTTGAAGTGATTGCACAGTTTGATTATGCTGTCGGCGCCGGGCTTTCTGTTTCCGAGCTCCCAATTCGAAATCAAACCGGAGCTTGTTCCGATAGCTTTTGCCAGAGTGCATTGTTTTTCTTTGCGCTGATTTCTTAGATACTTGATCCTTGCGGAAATTTCCCGCGGGACGGGCATTGTCTTGTCCCTTATCACCTTAAAATTATCCGTCGTTAAACACCTCTTATCTGTGTAGTACGGGCAAAAGTCGCTTTCCACTTTACCCTTCAGCCTGTCCGTATCTAGCGAATAGTGACAGAAATACCCGCCGCCAAACCCCGTGAACGGTCGGCAATGCCCGCATGTCTTGCCGTTGCGCGTGCACTTTGGCGGCGGATCCGTATACGGCAGCTTTTTGATTTTCAGTCCGACTACGCCTTTATGGTCGTAATCGTGCTTGTACTTCTTCATGCGCGTGCTCTCGCCTTTCTCCACCGCTCGAAATCCTCCTTGTTTTTCGGGTCTTGCAGCAAACGGTGAACCGCCGCCGTGACAGTCCGACACAAGGTGTCGCTTTCGTGCGCCGGCAGCTTGTTCAGCTCGATGTGCACGGATTCATTTGCCATGTGTTAACCTCCTTTATGTTCCGAATTTGCAGATAAAGGTCAGCTCTCCGGCGCGCAGTACAGTGACCCTGATGTTGGTACAGCTCTTGTTGCGCAGGCGGTCGTATAATTTCATTGCAAAGCCCTTAGCCTGCCTTTCGCTGCCGTAGAGCACCTTACTATCTCTGTAGGTCTGTCTTTCCTGATAGACCGCTTCGATGATGTAGTGCGATTTCATACGGTGCTCTCCTTGCGGTCAATGATTTTCAATGTTGCCATGGGCGACCTCCTTGTCTTTCGTCAGAATGGGTGATTCTTCCGCATCCGTCAACCCGGTGGAAGCGATTAGCCAAATCAATCAGTTTGGTAAGCTCGTTTTTGACTTCTTCGCTGGTGTTTTTGCTGTCCA
>CAMHHL010000086.1 GCA_946184925.1 uncultured Clostridia bacterium
CGTCAGAGTGTCCAAATAATTCGTGTGCATACTGTCGTATGTACTCGGATTTTTGGGCAGTATGACGGAGAAGATGCAAGCGAGTTGCGTGCCCAGCCGTCAGGCGTGAATTAATCAGTGGCTACTTAAACAATCCCACAACCTTACCGCGGGCGGATAAGGCGTGTATGGATATTTCGGTTATTTAACAAGCGAGGATTTGAGCGAGAACAGCTTCTTCGCAACCTTGTCGAACTGCTTCGGCGTAAGCGACTGAGCGCCGTCGGAGAGCGCGTGGGGAGGGTCGTTGTGAACCTCGATAATCAGTCCGTCGGCTCCTGCCGCGACTGACGCCATCGCCAAATCCTCAACCAACCAGCTCTTGCCGGACGCGTGGGACGGGTCGGCGATAACCGGAAGGTGAGACAGCCGCTTCACAATCGGAATCGCGGCGATGTCGAGGGTGTTGCGTGTGAAGGTTTCGTAGGTGCGGATTCCCCTCTCGCAGAGGATTACCTTTGAGTTTCCGCCTGCCATGATGTACTCGGCGGACATGAGCCACTCCTCGATTGTCGCGGAAAGTCCGCGCTTGAGGAGAATAGGCTTGTCGATTTTTCCGAGCTCCTTGAGAAGCTCGAAATTCTGCATATTTCTCGCGCCGACCTGAATAATGTCGACGGATTCGAACATATCTATATGTGAGGTGCGCATAATCTCGGTGACGATGGGAAGCCCTGTCTCCTTGCGCGCGATTTTGAGAAGGTCGAGCCCCTCAGCCTTGAGCCCCTGGAAGGCGTAGGGCGAGGTTCTGGGCTTGAACGCGCCGCCGCGCAGGAGCGTTGCGCCGCTTGCTTTGACCTGCTTCGCAATCTCGACAATTTGCTCCTCACTCTCGACCGAGCAGGGACCTGCCATAATATTGAGCGAGCCGTCGCCGATTTTGACGTTGCCGACCTCAATCACGGTGTTCTCGGGGTGGAACTTGCGGTTAGCCTTCTTATAAGGCTCCTGAACGCGCTTTACGCTCTCGACGATGTCCTGAGCGTCAATATACTCGATGTCAACCTGAGTTGTGTCACCGATGAGACCGAGGACTGTTGAGTGCACGCCGTCCCAGACGTTGACCTTGACGTCATAGTTTTCCTTGAGCATTTCGGAGAAAGAAATCCGCTGCTCCTTGGTGCATTCCGGTTTCAGTACAATAATCATATAAGTCATCTCTTTTCTTTAAAATCGACTTATATTTTAGCACTTTAAAGCGCTGATGTCAACAGTTTTTTGCAATTTTATTTTACAATACCCAGGATAAAATCGGTCACAACCGCTGAGTTGAAGTTGCCGTCAACCACGATTGAAGCCGCTCTGTTGTACATCGGGAGCCGCTCCGTGAGAAGCTCGCGGATACGCTCGTTCCGGTTCTCGACCTGAAGCAGAGGGCGGCGTGTGTCGCGCTTGAGCCGTTCGCAGAGCTGTTCATAGCTCACGTTGATAAACACAATTCTGCCGGTGCTGCCGAGCACATCGACATTCTCCCGGAACGTCAGCGTTCCGCCGCCTGCGGCGATGATGAGACCGCTTTTTTCGGCGAGCTCGCGGCACGCCTCGCGCTCCATTTTGCGGAAGCCCTCCTCGCCGAACTGTTCAAAAATCTCAGCGACGGTGAGCCCTGCCTTTTCTTCAATATACTTGTCCATATCGACAAATTCCGCGCCGGTTTTCTTTGAAAGGCGCCTGCCGATTGTGCTTTTTCCGCAGCCCATAAAGCCGCAGAGGATTATGTTCTTCATCTGTTCTCAAGCTCCTTTGCGGCGTCCGTGCAGAGCTTTTCTATATCGGCTCTGTCATAGCTTGAACCGTCCCAGTGGCGGTGCGAAACGACCGCCTGCCAGACGAGCATTGACATTCCGCCCTCGGCGGTGCTGCCGTTTGCCTTCGCCTTTTTTATCAGAACCGTTTCGAGCGGATTGTAAATCGCGTCGAAAACGCATTTGCTGCGCGCAATCACGCCGTCACCGACGGGCTGAGACGCGATATCGGGCGACATTCCGACCGGCGTCGCGTTGACGAGCACATCAATGTCGCCGCCGAGCTCCCCGATTTTGCAGGAGCTGATGTCGGGATCGCCGAGAGCTTTTTTTGCTTCTTCAATAAGCTTCTGCGCTCTCAAAACGCTTTTTTCGCGCACGGCAAGCTCAACCCTCGCTCCGCGCAAAAGAGCCTCAAACGCCATGGTTCGCGCGACTCCGCCGCAGCCGAGGATGACAACCCTTCCGCCGAGCTCAATTCCTGAGTAATCAAGGGCGGTGAGAAAGCCGTCCGGGTCGGTGGTGAAGCCCTTTGCTTTTCCCTCGCGGTTCGCTACCGTGTTGACGCTGCCGTAGAGCGCGGCTTTTTCGTCAATCTCATCAAGCATTGGGATAATCGCCTGCTTATGGGGAATTGTAATGTTGTAGCCGTCGAGACGGCTGAGAGCGGCGCTGAATTCCGCGGCGAGGTTCTCGGGCGCAATATCAATAACTCCGTAGTCGGCGTCAACCCCGGAGAGCTCAAACAGCCGCTTGTGTATGAACGGCGACATTGTGTGACCGATAGGATGACCGATTACGGCAAAACGCTTTTGGTGCATTAAAATCACTCCCAAGAAATAAAATTGCGAAAAATAGTAAAATTTTTGAAATAATTATTGACAAAGTACGGATTTACTAATAATATAGTCTAGTAAATACAATGACTGTTAACCCAAACCATTGTAACAAAAAATCGCCGCTTTGTCTACACAACAGCGGTACCAGAGAAAATTATTTATCAGGAGGAAAATATTATGGTATTAGACAAGGTAAAGGCTATCTTAGCCGAGCAGTTCGACGTTGAGGAGGACAAGATTACTGAGGATACAGATCTTCAGGACGATCTGGGCGCGGATTCGCTTGACGTTGTTGACCTTCTTATGTCAATCGAGGACGAGTTCGAGATTGAGGTTCCCGATGATGAGATTGAGAACATCAAGACCGTAGGCGCTCTCGTTGCTTACATCGAGGCTAATTCATAATTTAAGCTGAAAATTTTGCAGGGCTGCATGTAGCAGCCCTGTTTTTTTTATTATTTATTAAGCCGCTTATTAATTTCAGACAAGCGCGGTTCCGCACTCAATGCAGAATTTCTTCGACATGTCGTCGGTTTTGTAGCCGCAGTTCGGGCAGGTTTTTGACGGAGCCTGCTCAGGCTCGTTCTGCTCTCCTTCGTCAAAGCGTGAACCGCAGTTTTCGCAGAAGTTCATGCTCATGTCCTCGGTCTCGAAACCGCATTTTGCACATTTTTTGACATTTTTCTCCGGCTTGGGCTCCCCGGTCTTTTTCTCTATCGGAGCGCCGCAGTAGATGCAGAATCTCGCGTCGCCCATAATCGGTTTGCCGCATTTTGCGCAAACGTTGCTCTCCTCGGTTTTTTCGGGCTCGGGGAGCTTCGCTCCGCAGTCCACGCAGAACCTGTCGCCTGCCGGAACCTCGGCGCCGCACTCCTCGCAGAGCACTACGTTCCTGAGCTTTCTCGACTGTTTCTCGAGCTCGCTGATTTTCGTCTCAGCGTCGGTGATTTCTCCGATAATCGGCTTGAATTCCTCCTCGGCGTCGTCCCTGTGTCTGTCGAGATAAACCTCGCCGAGCTTTTGCTGAGCAGCGGCGATTTTCTGCTTCTCGCCTTCAATCCCGCGAATAATATTCGCGAGCTCAACGTTTGTATTATTGAATATATTTCCCATGCTGTTATCCCCTTTCCGCGCTTTCTTGATTTCAGTATAAGCCATCGGCGGAAAACTGTCAATAGCTTTGTATCGACAACGGCTGTCATGCGACGCACGACAGCCGTTACGTATATGCTCGGATTTTCGGAGCTGTTAATCGAGTGAATTTTTCTGCTTTGCCTGAACCTTTTTGTCGTAGCAGGCGAACGCGTCGTCCACAAGCTGTTTGTCGGGCTTGGGCGAGATAAGGCTGACGACCGGAACGATGATGAGTCCGGCAAGCATAGCGAACGCGCCGCAGTTGATGGGGCTCTGGAGAATAACCGGGAAGAGGTCGCGGAACAAGAGGTTGAGAACCATGATTCCGGCTCCGAAGATGAAGCTGACCCAGCAGGCGAGCTTTGTTGTCTTTTTCCAGTAAAGTCCGTAGAGGAACGGAGCGAGGAACGCGCCTGCGAGAGCACCCCACGAAACGCCCATGAGCTGCGCGATGAACTTGACAGCCTCGTTCTGGCTCTGCGTCTGATAAATCGCTATGAACGCGGAAATCGCGATAAAAACAACGATGAACACTCTGATGATGCGAACCTGACGCTTTTCGTCCATCTTCTTGATGATGTTGCCCTTGAGCAGGTCAATCGTCAGAGTTGAGGATGAGGCGATAACGAGCGACGAGAGCGTGGACATCGAAGCGGAGAGGACGAGAATGACGACAATCGCGATGAGAATGTCGGGCAGGCTCGAGAGCATTGTCGGGATAATGGAGTCAAAGCCGTTTGTCGCAACGTCAACGTCAAACAGACGTCCGAAGCCGCCGAGGAAGTAGCAGCCGCCGGCAACGACAATCGCAAAGCCTGTTGAGATTACAGTGCCCTTCTTGATGTCGTTCTCGTGCTTTATGGCGTAGAACTTCTGAACCATTTGCGGAAGTCCCCATGTGCCGAGCGAGGTGAGAATGACAACGCCGAGAAGATTCAGCGGATCGGGGCCGAAGAAGGAGTTGAACGCGCCGGGTGTTTTTGATACAGTCTCGTCAGTAACCTGAGCAAGACCGTTGAGCGCCTCCATGAATCCGCCCTTTGAGGCGAGCACTGCCGCGATAACCGCGACGATACCGATGAGCATAATGATGCCCTGAATAAAGTCGTTGATGGCTGTAGCCATATAGCCGCCGGCGATAACATAGATACCGGTGAGCACCGACATCGCGATTATGCAGTAAACATACGGAATGCCGAACGCCATCTCAAACAGTCTCGAAAGACCGTTGTAGAGCGAGGCGGTGTAGGGAATCAGGAAGATGAAAACGATAATCGAAGCGCCGATTTTAAGCCCCTTGCTGTTGAACCTTTTGCCGAAGAACTCCGGCATTGTCGCCGAGTCGAGGTGCTGAGTCATAATTCTGGTGCGGCGTCCGAGAACAACCCACGCCAGCAGCGAGCCGATGAGGGCGTTGCCGATACCTATCCAGGTTGACGCGATACCGTATTTCCATCCGAACTGACCGGCATAGCCGATGAAAATTACAGCCGAAAAATAGGACGTGCCGTAGGCAAACGCCGTGAGCCACGGGCCGACGCTTCGTCCGCCGAGGACAAAGCCGTTGACGTCGGTCGCGTTTCTGCGGCAGTAGATTCCGACAGCGATCATAACGCCGAAAAACAATACTAACATTAAAACTTTGAGTACCATATTGTACCTCCTCATATGTATTTTAGCCCTTTAAAGGGTTAAAGTCAAAAAGGCTTTATGTAGCCCCTTTCAACGGGGATTTCCCCATCGAAAGGGGTTGAGGCAATACCGCAAAATTTCTGCGCGCGGTTTTGCCGGGAATTATTTCAGTTCGTTCATATCAATCTCATTCTGTTGGGCGACAACGCTCTCGCCGCAGTAGATTTTCCTGAGAACGGGCTTTTCAATCTTGCCGGTGGGGTTGCGCGGAACCTTGGCGAAGATTATCTTTCTCGGGCGCTTATAGCGCGGAAGCGCCATGCAGAACTCGTTGACCTCGTCCTCGGTGAGCGACATATCCTCCTTGACCTCGATAACAGCCGCGGCTATCTCGCCGAGACGGTGGTCGGGAAGTCCGATTACGGCGACGTCCTTAATCGCGTTGTTCGAGCGCAGGAAGTCCTCAATCTGGACGGGATAGATGTTCTCGCCGCCGGTGATGATGACGTCCTTCTTGCGGTCAACAAGGTAGATAAAGCCGTCGCTGTCGCGCTCAGCCATATCGCCGGTGTAGAGCCAGCCCTCGTCGTCGAGAACCTCTTTGCTCGCCTTGGGGTCCTTGTAATAGCACTTCATTACGCCGGGGCCTTTTACGGCAAGCTCGCCGACGCCGTCGGTGATTTCGTTGCGGTTTTCGTCAACAATCTTGACCGTCCAGCCGTAGCCCGCAACTCCGATTGCGCCGACCTTGTTGACGTTTTCAACGCCGAGGTGAACGCATCCGGGGCCGATTGACTCGGAAAGTCCGTAGTTTGTGTCATAATCGTGGTTCGGGAAAACCGCCTTCCAGCGCTTTATGAGCGTGGGCGGAACGGGCTGGGCGCCGATGTGCATCAATCGCCACTGGCTGAGCTCGTATTCGTCGAGGTTGATTTTGCCGCTGTCAATTGCGTCGAGGATATCCTGAGCCCACGGCACAAGCAGCCACACGATTGTGCAGCGCTCCTCGCTGACGGTGCGGATAATCCACTCTGGGCTTACGCCGCGGAGCAGAACCGCCTTGCCGCCTGAATAAAGGCTGCCGAACCAGTGCATCTTTGCGCCGGTGTGATAGAGCGGCGGAATGCAGAGGAACACGTCGTCCTTGGTCTGACCGTGATGAGCCTGCTCAACCTTTGCGGAATGGACAAGGCTGCGGTGAGCGTGAAGAATCGCCTTCGGGAAACCCGTGGTGCCCGAGGAGAAGTAAATCGCGGCGTCGTCATCGTCGGTGATATATACGCTCGGAGCGTGCGTCGAGCAGAAGTTAATCAGCTTTTCGTAGCTGTCGGCAAAGGACGGGCAGTCGTCGCCGACATAGAAATAGTCCTTGATTCTCGGGATTCTGTCGTGGATTTCCTCCACGCGACCGATGAATTCGGGGCCGAAAACGAGAAAATCGCTGTCGCTCTGCTCTACGCAGTACTTGATTTCCTCGGAGGTATAGCGGAAGTTGAGCGGAACGGCAACCGCGCCCGCCTTGAGAATTCCGAAGTAAATCGGGAGCCAGTCGAGGCAGTTCATCAGAAGAATTGCGACCTTGTCGCCCTTTTTGATTCCGCGTGTGAGCAGCAGGTTCGCAAAGCGGTTCGCCTTGGTGTCGAACTCGCCCCAGCTGAGCTGCTTTCTGAAAGCGCCGGAGCGGTCGCTCTCGATGAGGGAATATTCCCTCCATGTTACGTGAGGTATGTTCTTGACCTCGGGATTGATTTCTACAAGCGCAATGTCGTCCTTGAAGTAAGTAGCGTTGCGCGTCAGAAGCTCTGTAATCGGCATTTTTTCTCCTTTTTTGAATTAAGCAGCCGCTGATTAATCCACGCAATTCATCATTGTCTGCTTAAAAAGCACAAGAAAAGCCCCCGCGAGGGCTCTTGGAGGGCGTATTGTCAATTCGCTTTCGCCCTTTAAAGCGTTGATTTGTTTTATAATATGATACCCCATCGCCCGTGCTTTGTCAAGTATAACCTAAAGAGCGCCTGATTTTTTGTGAATACTCACGAAAATCACGCGAGATTTTTGTGTAAATTACTAGTGATTTAAAGCATAAAAGCTTTAAAGTAATAAAGCAAAGCTTGAGTTAATGAGCAATTAGCAATTAGCAATGAGCAATTAACGCAGCGGAAACGCACCGAGCCTTCCCTTGGGGGAAGGTGTCGCCGACAACTTGTTGG
>CAMHHL010000087.1 GCA_946184925.1 uncultured Clostridia bacterium
GAGATTTCACACATCACAAATTCGCTCCATCAAGCTACATCGCCCTGTTTATGAAGGAATGTACAAATATGGAAAGGATTCAACTTACATTCGCGGAGTACACGAACCAATCCTGACAACCGAATATAAACCAGAATAAAACAAATCAGTGCCTGAGTGCCTTGCTTCAACGCAGGGCGCTTTTATCTTTTAGGAGGCGAATTAATAGAATTACGCGAAAAACTGCTCGCTTCGGACTTGAGCAATCCGAATAACCTCGAATTATTGTTTGCGTTCGCCCGCAACGAGAGCGACCGTTTGCTTGTCCGCCGCGTCCGCCGCTTGTCGGCTAAATACGCCAAAATCGAGGAGGACGAGGGCAAAAAACAACATTTCCTGAGGTTGTACCGAGAGTCACTGCTATATATGGCTCCGTACGATTTCGACAGCTATATGATATACGTCGAGCTTGAGCGTGAGCCTGAGAAACGCTTCTATGAGCCGCGCCGTGAGAAAATCAAGCCGATCGTCGACGCGCTACAGGATTTGGAGGACGATTTTCTCGACGTTCTCAGTATTTCCATGCCGCCCGGCACCGGCAAGAGCACGCTCGGCATTTTCTTCATGTCATGGATTGCAGGAAAATATCCGGACAGTCCTAACCTCATGTCGGGATTCAGCGGCACTCTGACGAAGGGCTTCTATGAGGGCGTGCTTCAAATCATCACCGACGACGAATATCTCTGGCACGATGTTTTTCCAAACGTTCAGCTCGTTGACAAGAACAGCAAGGAAGAAACGATCGACCTCGGCAAGCGCAAGCGTTTCAAAACGATCACCTGCCGCGCAATCAACGCGACCCTGACCGGTGCAACGCGCTGTGAAAAATACCTCTATGCCGACGACCTTTGTTCAGGCATTGAGGAAGCAATGAGCAAGGAACGTCTTGATAAGCTCTGGAATGCCTACAAGAACGACCTTAAATCGCGTAAAAAGCAGGGGTGTAAGGAAATACATATCGCAACGAGGTGGTCGGTTCACGATGTTATCGGGCGGCTGTCCGTTATGTATGAAAATAATCCGCGCGCTCGCTTCATTGTGGTTCCTGCGCTCGACGAGAACGGAGAGAGCAATTTTGACTATAAGTGCGGTGTGGGATTCGACAAGGCGTACTTTGAAGATATGCGCTCCACACTCGACGACATTGAATTTCGCGCGTTGTATCAGAACGAGCCTATTGAGCGTGAGGGTCTGCTTTATCCCGATGACGAGCTGCGGCGTTTTTTTGAGCTTCCAAAAGGGGATCCCGACGCTATAATCGCCGTGTGCGACACGAAGGACAGAGGCAAGGATTATGCCGTTTTGCCCGTCGTCTACGTGTTCGGTTCGGATTATTACATCGAGGACGTTATATGTGACGCCTCCGAGGCGTATGAGGGCAGAGTCGTTGAGCTTCTCGCACGCCACAGGGTTCAAATGGCACGCTTTGAGAGCAATTCCGCAGGCGGCAGGATAGCACGTGACATTCAGGCTGAGTTGAAAAAGCGCGGTGCACCGACGGCAATCACCACAAAATATACCACCTCAAACAAGGAAACGAAGATTATCGTCAACGCGCCGTACGTCAAGGAACATTTTCTTTTCAAAGACGAGAGCAAATACGTCAAGAATAGCGATTACGGCAGAATGATTCGCTTCTTGACCTCCTACACCGTGACAGGCAAAAACAAATTTGACGACGTTCCCGACGCGATGGCTATGCTCGCCCTGTTCGCTCAGGCTTTAACCGGCAACAAAGCAACGGTTTTACCGCGAATTTTCTGATATTTTTCGAATATTTTTTCGAGAAAAGTATTGCATTTATTCGAATAAAATGTTACAATGAAATATGAACAGAATCAGTATTTTTTGTCCCGTTTGCAAACGCAAGGGACGACGGAAAAAACTACTTGAGGTTGACAGAAACGCCCGAGGAATTATATATCCCTTCTGCAAGTGCTGTCACGACAACATAAGAATAGATTTGAGTGCCCTCAGTGCCATTACAGACCGTAAATAAGCGGTTTGTGGTGGCACTTTTTGTTTTTCGGGAGGTGAACGAGGTGGCAATAAGAGTAAACGGAGTAAATGAGCCGGTTATAATCAGCAATTCCTTTATGGGCCGCAAGGATATTATCGTCGACGCGGAGAAAATCGACGAAAGCAACGTCC
This sequence comes from uncultured Clostridia bacterium, assembly GCA_946184925.1. Classification (GTDB taxonomy): domain Bacteria; phylum Bacillota; class Clostridia; order Oscillospirales; family Acutalibacteraceae; genus Ruminococcoides. Next base: position 2,191 of record CAMHHL010000087.1, read on the forward strand.
TTGAGGTTCTTTACAAGGCATATGGCAAGCACCTCAACTACAACAGGAACGCCATCACCTTTTTGACTGACTATGAAAAGGGCAAACAGCCCATTCTGAACCGCGTAAAGCCTGTCCGTCCCGAAATCAACTACAAAATCACGGAAAATCACGCCTCTGAGGTTGTAGATTTCTATAAGGGCTATATTTTCGGCAATCCGATTGCCTACACTCAGCATTCTCTTGAGGAAAAGCCCACCAAAACGGTCGAAAACAGCACCGTCGGCATTTCGCTTCTGAGTAAGATGTTCCTTGAGGAATGCAAGAACGCCAAAGATCAGGAACTTGTCAAGGATATTTTGACATGTGGTGTGGGTTATCGCATGCTTCTCCCGAAAACGAATAAAAGCCGTTGGGAAATTTCTCCGTTCAGATTGATTCAGTTAGACCCTGCTAACACATTCCTGATTCGCGGCAAGGGCATTGACCGCAAACCGCTTGCAGGTGTTACATACTACCTTGACAATGACACGATTCCGCATTTCACGCTGTACACCGACACCGACGTCTACTATATCGATGGAGAAGCACCGTTCAACCCCAAAGTTACGAAGAAAGCCGACAACGGCATAGGTGTTCAGCCCATTGTTGAGTACAAGCTCAATAGTGACAAGATGGGCATTTTCGAGAAAGCCTTGCCCGTCCTCGACGCGATCAACCTCTGCACCTCTGATCGTCTGAACGGCTTGGCGCAGTATATTCAGTCATTCGTGTGGTTGAATAACGTCGATATTGACAAGGCTGATCTGGAAAGCCTTATTTGCAATATGTTCCTGCTCACAAAGAGCGGCGACGGCGCGGCTCCCGCGAGCGTTCAGTATCTCGCTTCAAATCTCAATCAGCAGTCCGAGCAGGTTCTCAAGGACGATTTGTACGAAACGCTCCTGCGCATTACAGGCGTTCCGAACCGTGAGGGCAACACCGGCGGTGATACCGGTCAGGCTGTCATTCTCCGAAACGGATTTGCCGTTGCTGAGAGCAAGGCGAAGTCAATGGAGCCTATCTTTGAGGCATGCGAGCGTGAGTTGCTGACAGTTGCGTTCAATATTATCGACCGCGACAACGCTCAGGGACTTGAGGAAATCAAAAAGCTTAACCTGTCCGATATTGATATTAAGATCAGCCGCAACCGTACCGATGACATTCTCACGAAGCTACAGGCGCTCAACCTCGGACTCAATTCAGGCGTTGCTCCTTATGATATGTTCTCTACGATCGGCTTGTTCGACGACCCCGATAAAGTTTACACCAATTCGCTGCCGTATCTCGCGAAGTGGAAGTACGACGACGAGGTGAACGTAAATGACCCCGAAGTCGCCGTATGAGAAAGCCGATAAGCGGCTCGAAAAAATTCTCGCAGAAACAAAAAAGGAATTCAACAAGCATAGGCTGAGGAACTTCACGGGGCACGACGAGCTGAATGTTCTCCGTATTAAGAAGGACGTTGCAAGCTTGTATAAGAAGCTCGACCGTATGAACCGCAAATTCTACCTTGAGATTGCTCAAGAGGTTTATGACGATATATACGCCGAGCAGGGTAAAGAGCCCGACCGCATGTTCGAAATAGCTTGGCTCAACGAAATTCTCGACACAACAAACGAAGTTACCGACTTTATATATACGAATGAGGTCAAAAGAAAACGCGACCGCTTCTTTGAGTCGCTTCTCGTATTGACCTACGGAAATTATACCGACGCTGATATCATGACGCTGTATAAGCGCGCCTTTGATGTATGGGCGCGTCAAACAGAGCAATATGAGATCAATGTTGTAGATTATTCGAGCCGCGACGCGTACCGAGATCTCGGCGTGCAGCGTTTGCGGTGGAATACTCAGCGCGACGGTCGCGTGTGCGCAGAATGTCAGAAGCGCGACGGCGTTATTTATCCTATCAATGCTATCCCCGAGTCACACTGGAATTGCAGATGTTTTCTGACTCCTCCTTAATACTCCTTTTCAGTCGGGCGGGCTTTCTCTTTTTCTCCCTGCCCGACACACCTCGCAGACGAGTGAAACGGATTTCACGCCGGTCTTATTAGCCGGAAATAGCGGGTTCGACTCCTGCGTCTGCGCCCATACAGACAGAGAAGTCTATAATCGCAAACATGTGAGAGAACACCAAACGCAAAAAGGGACAGAGAAGTCGCTAAAACGCAGAAAGGAATTTATGGCAAGGATTGACATTACAAAAATCGAAGGCTACGCAGCCATGACCGCCGAGCAGAAAATCGCAGCTCTTGAGGGATTTGACCTCGAAACGCCCGATTTGTCAAAGTACGTCACGAAAGACCTCTACGACAAGGCAGCAAGCGAAGCGGCGGCATGGAAGAAGAAGGTCAGGGAAAATCAGACCGACGACGAACGCAAGAAGCAGGAGGACAAGGAGAAGGACGAACGCCTCAAGGAACTTGAGCGCCGCGTTGCAATCAGCGACACAACGGAGTCCTTTATCAACAGCGGTTACGACGCGGAGAACGCGAAGAAAGCTGCAACAGCCTTCTTTGACCGCGACGACAAGGCATTTTTTGAGATTCAGAAATCCGTCATGGATTCCGCCAAAGCAGCCGCCGTTGCCGAGAAAATGAAAAGCACCCCCGATCCCCAGATGGGTGAGGTTGGTACCGGCAAGCGCGACTACAACAAGGAAATTGAGACTGCAAAGGCGGCAGGAGACTTTGTTCTTGCAGCCAGCCTTATGACACAGCAGTATCAGGAAAATCAAAACAATGGAGGTAATAGTTAATAGCAAACGGAATTATGCAGAGCTTTTCGCTCCCGAATTTCAGCGGACTTCTTTACAACAAAGGTGACGTATCTACGCCGCTTCTGTCTGCCATTGCGCCGCGTATGCGCTACACGGACAGCGTGGAATTTGTAATCGGTCAGGAATATGACACCGGCACCGGCTCTCAGCCTGCAATCAGTGAGACCGCTTCTTTGACGGCTCCCGATCCCACCTTTGTCACCACCGAGCAGAAAACCAACGTCACGCAGATTTACCAGAAAACCCTCGGCATTTCGGACGCAAAGATGAGCAACATGGGAACCGTGTCCGGCGTGAACATTGCCGGTCAGCAGCCGAACCCCAGAAATCCGCTTGACTTCCAGACCGTAACCAAAATGCAGCAAATCCGTCAGGATATTGAGTACACCTTTATCAACGGCGTGTATCAGAAAGCTACCGGCGACAACGTTGCCAACAAGACACGCGGACTGGTTAATGCCATCACCACGAACACCATGGATATGGCAGGCAAGCCTCTCACGTTCTGGGCGGTTGCGGAAATGCTCAAAATGATGAGCGACAACAACGCGCCGACCGAGGAGCTTGTTCTCTGGCTGGATTCTACCTCTCGCTTGCAGCTGAACGCCGACGCTCTGGCTAACGGCGCTACCATCGTTCCTTCCGACAGAATGTACAACGGTGTTCGCTTGATGTCGCTGCTTACTCCGAACGGCGAAATCTACCTCAGACCGGGTAAGTATCTGCCTGCCGGTACCGTTCTCGCATTGAACCTCAACGTCATGGCTCCTGTTGAGCAGCTTACTCCCGGTAAGGGTAACTTCTACCGTGAGCAGCTTGCAAAGACCGGTGCAGGCGAGAAGTATCAGATTTTCGGTCAGATCGGTCTTGACTACGGTCCCGAATTCTATCAGGGCATGTTCACCAATGTTTCCACCGAATTTAAGGCTCCTACTTCCGGCAGACCTGTATATCTGGTTTCTCCTGCGGCAACTGTTGAAACCCCGGCAACACTGACCGGCGCGACGCTTAACAAGAGCACCGTTGACGCGGACGACACCGCAACCGTTTCCGTTGAGGGCGTCACTTATGACGTGAATCCTGCAACCGCTGCTACTCTGACCTATCTCTGGCAGGTAAGAGCAAAGACCGGCACTGTATGGACTGACCTCACCAGCGCCTACACTGGATATAATACCGCTACCCTGACCGTCAAGGCTACCGATGCTGAGAAGCACTACAGATGCAAGGTAACTGCGGCAGGCTCCGCGACCGGTACTGTATACTCCGACGAGTGTACCGTAAACGCCGCGACCTGATCATAACGAATTAATGAATTGAGGTGATTGAATGGCTTCTTTGGAACAGTTAACTAAATTAAGACGCCGCTTGCCTGACGCAACCGACGCTGAATTGAACGCAGTTCTTGACGACGCCGAGGACGCCATTCTTTCACGCCGTTTTCCATTCTCTGAGGCTCCGACTATGCTCGAGGATAAATACAAGGGCTTACAGATTCGGATTGCGGTTGTGCTTTACAACAAAATCGGCGCTGAGGGCGAGTCGTCACACAACGAGTTAGGCGTTAACCGAAAGTATGAGTCGCTCGATGTTCTGCTCAAAGAGGTAACTCCGAAAGGGGTGGTTCGGTGAGGGATTTGAAACGCAATCAGCGTTTGATTCATTACTCACTCCTTAACGTTACCGCGACCGACGGTTGGGGCAACGAGAGCAAGACTTACAGTGAGATTCAGTCAATGCATATTGCCGTTTCGTCTGAAAAGGGCGACGCGGCGGCTGAGGCATTCGGCAAAGACCTTGACTATGATGTTACAGCGGTAACACATGATATGTCTTGTCCAATAGACGAGTATTCCCATGTATGGATTGACGCGCCGACGGACGCACCGTATGACTATGAGGTCAAGCGCAAGGCAACCTCACTCAACTGTATAGCCTATGCCCTGAAAAGAGTGACAGTATCATGATTCGGCTCGAAACGAACGTGCCGGACGTTATCGCACGGCTCAGGGGGTATCGAAATTCACTCCATGAGCGCATGAACGAGATTATCAGTCAGCTCGTCGCCGAGGGTGAAATCGTAGCCCGTGCGGAAATCGTTGAAATGGACGCGGTATTCACCGGTGAGCTTGCCAACTCAATAACCTCATTCTATGACGAGCAATCACGTATCGGATTCGTTAGATGCGACGCGGATTACGGAATGTTTGTAGAGTTTGGCACCGGCATTGTCGGCAGTCAGGCACCGTACAGTGGTACGGCAATGGCTGAGATAGGCTACAAATACGGCGGCGGCACTACCTACGTTCAGACTGAGGACGGTCGTGTCGGGTGGTATTTTCCCGCGCGAGATGGCAAGTGGTACTTTACCGAGGGTCAGCCCTCACACCCATTCATGTGGGAAACAGCGCAGATATTGAAACGGCAGGTAATTCCGATCGCAAGGAGGGTATTCGGGACAGTATGATTAATGACGAAACTATTGTTTTTCAGACCGTCGCGGCAGCCCTCAGAACGGCGTACAATGGGATTTTCGTGACAGGCGAGGAATTATCCTCAATGCCGCCGAAATTCCCCGCTGTGACGATTGTACAATCGCAGAA
>CAMHHL010000088.1 GCA_946184925.1 uncultured Clostridia bacterium
TAAGTATATATATTGGTGATGCAAATCAAGTCATTACTTTTGAAGAACTAAGAAAGATTTGGAAAGACTTAGATAATGTTGAGCCTACTGATATTGAATATGATATAGAATACATCAATGCAGTAGTTTATGATGAAAAAGTTGTTTGTTGCGCATATGTATCGGAAGGACAAGGTGGCATAGTATTTGCATGGGATACCTCCTTAAAACAGATTATTCATTATTCAAATGGATGCTTTGCAATTAAGGCAGCAATACATAATGATATGGTTTATGTTTTAAGATTAGTATCTTATTGGGGTGTAAAAGCTCACCTTGAATTTGATTACTGCGCATTAGGAACAAAATCATGCGAGATTGAACCTACATCCATTCCCTTACCAGAAGAAATTGCAAACAGTCTTGTTGATGATTTTAATGATTATGAGTCAACATAAATCCACTCTTGACAACAAATAGTCACTCTTGACAACAAATAGTCACTCTTGACAACAATCGGGGTACTCGTGTCAACAAAAGCCCCTACTCGTGACAACAAATTCTTTACTCGTGTCAACAATCAAGCCACTCTTGACAACACAAAACCTCAGGCAAGCTCATTATCGGAGCCTCAGCCTGAGGTTATTTTTCTATATAAAATGCGGATTATTCTCAAAAACCCACTGTTTAAGCCAAAAGAAAAACGCTAACTGCACACTGCAATTAGCGTTTTAACTTGGTCGGAGTGAAGGGATTTGACCCCCTCGACATCCTGCTCCCAAACGGCTTTGGAAGTCTGCTGTTTATTGGGAAATGGCTTGTTTTAGCCGTTTCTGCTACACTCGGATTTTTCGATATACCCTCTTTTCTCCGTTGTTTCCGATGCTTCCGATTCCATTTGTGGTCATCGTTGTGGTCAAAAATATCCTCCCCCACATGGCTCGATCGAGCCTGTAGAGGAGGATTTCTATGTGTTGGATTGTAACTTAGAAATACAAGGTTGTCAAGTAATTGTTAATACTGTTCAAGTTAAATGAACGTGCATATATGATTATAATAAAAAGTAATTCGATAATCCTATACGGTTCTTCCATAGTGCATAACATGTTGATACGCCAGATCTAAAAGGGAGTCTCCATACCCTTTGATCTCATTTCTGAAATTAAAGGTCAGACACTCCGCATCCTCTTTGATGTATATAAAACGGTCTTGTTTTCTGGTGATGACAGAATCATATAAACCTTTTCTGATATCTTCCAATAGCAGACTATAGTGTACTCCATGAAGGTCGGCAAATTCTTTGGCGCTCACATATCCCTTTAACGCGGGATCAGGCTTGGGCGTGTTATCTCTCTTATTATCTGGTTTCAAGTACCAATGCCTGCATCCTGATAGGCTGATTTATAATATCCATTATTTAAATCCGCTAACATCACGGAGTACGAAATACCGTTTTGTTCTGCAAACTCCTTGGCGGTCACATAGCCCTCTTTGCAGCCGTCAATCACTTCATCTTTGCGGATATACCATCTGTTGCTTTTTTCTTGGATGGCAGAAGGGTATTTCCCTGCGTTCAGCCTCCGCAAAAGACCGCCATAGCTCTCCTCACATATTGTATTATACCAAAAAAGAAAAAAACGCAATCCCTTTTATTACAATTTGATGTCTGAAAAATCTTTCAATTTCAATTTGCAATTTAGGGCTTGTTTAAGAATGACAAAAGGTCCAAAAGAATGGGGCATTTTGTGCAGAGAAACCGTCTGTTTCCCGGATGATTCTGTATTGTTTTTTCGGCGTGAATATGATATTATAATATATAAAAATGGCTCCGTTTGATTCAGCAATCAATTTCAGTGGAGGAATTTTTATGAAAGCAATATCAAACCCCACGAAAGTAATTACCGTTTTCCTTTGTCTTGTATTGGCGCTGTCGCCGTTCACGGCTTTCGCCGCGGAGTACGCGATCCCCGATATCCTCGCGGACAACGGTCTGCCCGTGGTGAATATCACGATCGACGAGAGCGCAGAGGGCTTCGGCACGATTGAGGAGATGAATGGCAGCCCCGACCACTCTGTCAAATGTACCGGCTCCGTGAAAATTACCGTGCCTGACGGCTACACGGGCGATTACAGCGACACGGCTCTGAGCGATACGAAAGACCTAGCGCTCGAATACATTCGCGGCAGAGGCAATACGACATGGCACAACGACAAGAAGCCCTATAAATTCAAGCTGGATAAAAAAGCCGATCTCCTCGGTATGGGCAAAAACAAGCATTGGGTCTTGCTTGCGAACGATAAGGATACGACCCTGCTCTGAAACAGAATTATATCATATATGGGTACCGAACTGGAGCTTGCCTATACGCCTAAGATGCTCCCTGTCGACGTAGTGATGAACGGAGAATATCTCGGCAGCTACTACCTCTCGGAACAGGTCAGAGTAGGAGACACCCGCGTTGATATCGACGAGTTGACCGACAAGGACAATGACGAGCCGGAGATCACCGGCGGTTATCTGCTCTCGCTGAGTCCCTATCCCGACGCTCCGGAAGAAAACATATTTTATACCGAGAAAAATGTCGGCTTCGGTTTTGAAAATCCGGAGTTCTACTCCGATGATCCGACCGACGAACTGGGAACAGCGGCGCAAAAGGCGTATATCAGCAATTATCTGCAAGAAACAGAAAACGCGGTATACAGCGGCAATGTATCGGAATATATGAATATATGGACTTGCAGTCCGCTGCCGACTACTGGTGGATACAGGAGTTCTCGCTGAATGTCGATGCGTTCCGGACAGACAGCACCTATTTGTATAAGCCCAGAGGCGACAAACTGTATTGGGGACCGCTTTGGGATTTTGACATTTCACTCGGAAAGTCCAGAGGCGAAACCTTCGGCTTCAACCAAAGCAAAATGCCGTGGCTCGATTATCTCAGAGAGAATAATGAAGATTTTCAACAGCTCCTGCGTGAGCGCTGGACGGTTCTCGACGGCATCATCACCGATATCGTCAAGGACGGCGGCGTGATGGACAGATACATGGCGGAAATACCCAATTCCTGGGAGGATAATCTTCCCAAATCCGAGAGTCCCTACGAGATATTTGAGTTAGAGATGGAGTCACTCCGAACATGGATCGCCGAAAGACAGGAATGGATCAATGAGAATATGGGGCTTTTAAGCGACATGTACAGCACCGTAACTTTCACAGCGGACGGTCAACAGGTCGAACAAAAAGTTTTGTACACAGGTTATCTGCTGGAGGAACTTCCGGCAATACCCGAAAAAGAAGGGTATGTCACTCTCGGCTGGGAATACGAGGGCGAACTGTTGGATGAGAATACACTTCCGAATATTTGGGAAGATACCGTGATCACCGCGAAATATATCAGCGAACAGGACGCGATATTTGCCGATACGCTCTATTTTGAAAGTTATGACGTGTGGGCGGATATAAACGGATATTTTAATCAATACTATTCCGCATATACCGTTACCCCCGAAGACGCGCAGGAGAGAAGTATCGCTTGGAGTATTTCTGATGAAAGTATCGCCGAGGTGGATGAAAACGGCGTCGTCACCATGAAGAAAACCGGCGAGGTCGTGGTAACAGGCACATTGAAATCCGGCTTTTCAAGGTCATATACGCTGCATATCTATGACAGCGAAATCACGCCGGAAAACGAACCGCAGTCCATTGCCTTGGAGCAAACGACTATCACGCTAAAGGTCGGCGAGTACGCGCAAATCGTCGCAACCGTATCGCCGCAGCCGTGCGCTTCCACTGTGTCCTATAGTTATGAAGGTGAGTTGATCTCGCTGCTTGATTACGGTGTTATCAAGGCGCTTGCCCCCGGCACAACGACGGTTAATGTTTATGTAACAGAAGGAGTTGAAGCAAACTGCACCGTGATTGTAACGGATGGTGAAGAAGCAACCGTGCCTTCAACCGAAGCGACAACAGAGGCCTCAACTACCGCGACGGAGACAACCGCTGCGACTACGTCGGCAACGACCGCCCCTACGACCTCGGCGACAACAGCGGCTTCCTCAACGACCGGCTCGTCCTCCGCAGCCTCCGGCGGCGCGGTGCAGACCGGACAAAGCAGCGTTGCACTCATTCTTCTGCTAACACTCGCGGCAGCGGTATGTTTGATTTTTTGTTTCAATTTTCAAAGAAGTAAAGAAGAACATTAATCTGAAAGCAAAGGAAAAATTATCGCATTCTTCACGGCACTGTTGATACTGCTGTCATCGGCAGTCATTTCAGGGGGCGCCATCGGCGTAAACTTTTACCTGAATTCGACCGATCAGGATATCACAAACGACGCGAAGATCGATTTTGTCTGGATGGTAGAGGATTAGTTGGACACAGTATGTTATAATCTTACTTAGCGAGTGTCTTTTTGAAAACAAATGATCCCGCGGCTGTAAGGTTAGGTACTGAATGTATTCGGGTTGCGTGCTTTTCGCTTCCGTTCCATTCTATAGTTTACAATTTTAATAATTATCTGATGGCGGTTAAGAGGCTTCGGTTTTGTAATATATACAGCTTTTTGATTGAATGCGGCAACATTGTGCCGATTACCTTCTTTGCGTTGAGAATAATCGGGTATCAAGGCGCGTGGATTTCCAGAGTTGTTAGTATGCTTGGTCTCAGCGTGCTTGCTGTAATTTATATCTATCTCAACAAGCAAGGTAAATCATTTCGTGATAAGATGCTGCTTTTGCCTGACAGCTTTGGAATCTCACCGGATCATGAAATATCGATTATTGCGACCTCCGCGGATGAAATATTGGATTTGTCCCATATAGCGATTGCTTTTGCGATGGAACACGGAGCGGATAAAAAACGCGCCATGACATTTGGTCTGATAACGGAGGAATTGTCCGTCAATTTAACAGAGCATGGTATTGACGACGGTAAACCGCATAACATCAACGCCAGATTGGTTGCAAAGGATGAGGATTTAATCATTAGAAAACGCGATGACTGCAAACCGTTCAATCTTACGGAATACTATCGGCACATTCAGGAAAATACGGAAAGCGATAAGGAATTAAGTTTATCAATTATTATGAAAATGGCAAAGGATGTTAAATACACCGCTACCTTCGGAGCGAATAACTTAATTGTAAGAATTTGAGCCAAGCACAAAAGGTCAACTTCGCCGAAAAAACAAGATATAATTTTCGGCAATATCAGATTGATAACTGATAAAAAATACAGGAGTGTAAAGTTAAAAACTATTACATATACATTTTATTTTGGAAGTGAATCAAATGAAAAAGAAACTATTCGCATTCGCCCTCGTAGCGGTTATGCTGCTGAGCGTTGTAACAGTGTTTCCCGCATACGCGGCACAGAGCAAGGCGGAGCAGTATTTGTCCACGATGACGACAGAGGATAAGATCAGCCAGATGATCATGCCCGCCTTCCGTTACAGCACGGACGCGGACGGCAACCGCACCAATGTGACGGAGATCACCGACGAGATCGCCGCAACGCTCGAAAAGCACAGCTACTCGGGCGTTATCCTGTTCGGTCAGAATACGCCGACCAACGAAAACACCACACGCTTGGTTGACGCGCTGCAAAAGGCAAACGCCGCAGGCGGAGACCGTCCGCAGCTTCTGATCACCACCGACCAGGAGGGCGGAAACGTCACTCGCTTGGGTCAAGGCACAATGATGCCCGGCAACATGGCGCTCGGCGCTATCAACGATTTGAGCGTGACAAAGGAAGTCGCCTCGATGATGGGCGCGGAGCTGTCTGCTCTCGGTATCAATGCGGATTTTGCTCCCGACGTTGACGTCAACAGCAACCCTGCCAATCCTGTTATCGGCGTGCGCTCCTTCGCCGACGACGCGCAGACCGTTGCCGCCCACGGCAGCGCTTTTGTCGAGGCACTCAACGACGCGGGCGTGATCTCGACCTTGAAGCACTTTCCGGGTCACGGCGACACCGATACCGACAGTCATACCGGTCTGCCCTGTATCAACAAGACCTATGCGGAATTAAAGCAAAACGAGCTGATTCCGTTCCGGGCTTGTATCAACGCCGGTTCTCAGATGATCATGACCGCTCATATCGAGTATCCGCAGATCGAAACGACCACCTACACCTCCAAGCAAACGGGCAAAGAAATTTATCTGCCCGCGACGCTTTCCAAAACCATCATCACCGACATTCTGCGCGGCGATATGGGATATGACGGCGTTGTCATCACCGACGCGATGGAGATGGACGCTATCTCTAAACACTTTGACAAGTATGACGCAGCAAAGCTCGCAATCGAAGCGGGCGTAGACATTCTACTGATGCCTGTCGATACGACCACGGCGGAAGGCTTTGCCGAGATGGATACCTACATTTCTACCTTGGCACAGATGGCAAACGACGGCGAAATCTCGATGGACAAGATCGACGCTGCCGTTCTCAGAATTTTGAAGCTGAAAGAAAATAACAATTTATTCACTGCCTACGACGGCTCGGATATCGAGAGCCGCGTGGAGTATGCTATTAACAATGTCGGCACCAAGGAAAGCCATGATAAAGAGTGGGAAATCACCAAGAAGGCAATGACCCTCGTGAAAAACGACGATAACACACTCCCGCTGACGACCACAAATCAAAAAACCATTGTGCTCGTTCCATATGACGATGAAACTATTCCGATGAATTACGCGGTCAGAAAACTCACTCAGGACGGCAAGCTGCCCGAGGGTGCGGAAGTTGTGGCGTACTCCTACCGCAACAAAACTGCTGACGATGTTCTGCCGATGATTGAGGGCGCGGATAACGTGGTCTTTATGTCGGAGGTTTACGGCGCGTATGCGCTCAAGGGCGATATCGCCAAGATGGCGGATACCCTTGCCGATACCATTCACGAAAACGACGGCAAGTTCATCGTTATGTCTGTCAGCCTGCCGTATGACGTTGCACGCTTCCAAAAAGCGGACGCAATTATGATCGCCTACCTCCCGCGTTCCATGACCGTCGATCCCGAGGACAAGGTCACGGATATTCAGCAGTACGGCCCGAATATGCCCGTGGCGCTGTATATGATGTTCAGCAAAGATGACGCGCCCACCGCCAAGCTGCCGATTAACATTCCGCAGCTCGATGAAAGCTACAGCTTCACCGAAACCGTTCTCTACGAGAGAGGCTTCGGACTGACCTATGAAGCAGAGGAGGAGCCGACCACGGAAGCAGAGACCACGCAGCCGGAGGAAACAACCGAGTCTTCAACAGAAGCAACAACCGAAGCTGCAACGACCGCGGCAGAGACAACCGCTGCGACTACATCGGCAACAACCGCGACGACGACCTCGGCGACAACCGCAGCTTCTTCGACGACGACCTCGTCTTCCACAACATCCAGCAGCGCAGTACAAACCGGAGAAAGCAGCGTTGCGATTATTATGCTGGTTATCCTCATCGCCGCCGCAGGAATCATATACTATTTCAACGGTTATCGCAAAAAGATAAAGTAATATTTGGATTACAGTTACGTATTAGCCTATTTTTAATCACTCAAATATGAACTCTTAGCCGACGAAGAACGACAAATCCGTTCTTCGTCGGCTTTTTTT
>CAMHHL010000089.1 GCA_946184925.1 uncultured Clostridia bacterium
CTTACCTATGTGCTGACACTCCCGACTTACCGATGTGCTGAACCCGGACACAGATAGGTCGGATATAAAAACAACGCCGCTGCGCCGAAAATATTTTTATGCTGCTTGCGCAGCAAGCATAAAAATTCGGTCGGGCAACAGACGTGAGAAACTCACAATCTGTCTACCCGACCAAAACTTACCACTTATCACTTACAACTTACAACTCACAACTGCTAATTGCTAATTGCTTTCCGCTCTCAACTCTCAACTCTCAACTCTCAACTCTCAACTCTCAACTGCTCATTGCTCATTACAATAGGCTCCCCCTTGCTCTGAACCGTTCCGCGGAAAACTTCGACCTTCTCGCCGCTGAGCAGGTTTTTATAGACGCCGTCCGGGAAGTCTACGGGCACGAGCGAGCTCTCGCCCTTTACGGAGAACACGCCGAGGGCTTTTCTCTCGCCCTTGGTGTGGGTTGCGGCGATGAATTTTTCGGAAATCGCCCTGACAGAATATGTGCTGTCGGCAAAGAGCTCGTCCTTCTTTATGTCGGCAAGGGTTCTGATAAAGCCGGAATAATCGACGCCGGTGTTCCAATCGACCGTATCCTTGTCAAACAGGCTCGGAAGGTGCTCGACGCCCTTCTCCTGACCGGCATAGACAAGCGGCATACCCTTCTGGAAGAACATGAACGCCGTCCAATTCACGAGCGACTTGCCGTCGGGAATCATGAACGCCGCGCGCGGAACGTCGTGATTCTCGAGAAAGCGGAGCTTGACGTAATTATCGGGGTAGATGTACTCCTGACGGTTGATGTCGGCGGCGTAGCTTTCGAGAGTGGCGCAGCCCTTGAGGAAATCCCTGAACGAGCCATAGCAATCGTACTCATAGCTCAGGTCAAACGCGCGGAAAATCTCGGAATCCGACAGAGCCGTAATTCCCCTGCCGCGCATATATGTGATAAATCCGGGCTCAACGCTCTCGCTCAGCCAGATGCAGTCGGGGCGAACCTCGGCGACCTCTTCACGTGCTCTCTCCCAGAACTCAATCGGAATCAGCGGAGCGACGTCGCAGCGGAAGCCGTCAACGATTTCAGCCCACATTCTGAGCGTTTCAATCTGATAGTCCCACAAATCGGGGTTGCTGTAATCGAGGTCGATAATATCGCTCCAGTCCCCTACCCTGTTGCCGAAGGAACCGTCCCCGCGGTGATAGAACCACTCGGGGTGCTCGCGGCTGAGCTTGGAATCGGGCGAGGTATGGTTATACACAACGTCGATAATGCACTTCATTCCGCGCGAATGAATCTCACCGACAAGCGCCTTGAAGTCGTCAAGCGTGCCGAACTCGGGGTTAATTGCGCGGTAATCGCTGATTGCATAGGGCGAACCGAGACTGCCCTTGCGCTTGAGGGAACCAATCGGGTGAATCGGCATGAACCAAATTATGTCGGTGCCGAGAGCCTTGATTCTGTCGAGCTCCGGGGTGACCTTGGCAAAGGTTCCTTCCTCGCTGAAATTGCGGACAAATATCTGATACATAAGCTGATTGCGCAGCTGTTTTGGTGTGTTAAGCGCCATAATACGACCTCCTTTTTTGATATTATAACACACGCCGAAATCGCATAAATAATAAAAGGGAATAATAAATTATTTTCTTATTTTTCCGCTATTATATTGACAGGAAAAACAGAAGTGATATACAATTACAGAGCTACATATGATATTTGGGAGGACGCTATGAAAAAATCGGGGAAAATATTCGGAGCGGCTGTTGCGGCGGTTTTCGCCGTGGTGCTTTGCGTCACGCTGGCGCTGAATTTCATCACGCTTGCAAAGGTCAGCACAATTGAAGTCAACACTCAGAAGCCGCTAAACAACACCGAGAACGGCGTTGTCATTGCGGACAGATATGAGGTTATTTCAACAAGTCAGATTTCCGACGCTTACATCTCCGGCGACAGCTCAGCCCTCGATGAAAGAGATAAAAACGCCATGAAAACCGCTTCGGATATTCTCGACAAAATAATCAAAGACGATATGACTGAATATGAGAAGGAGCTTGCGGTCTACAACTGGATATTCGAAAACATCAGGCACGACGAGGACATACTCGTCGCTGTTCAGGATCCTGACGCCGACACCTTCACCGCTCAGGGTGTGCTCGCCGGCAGACGCGCCGTATGCGTAGGCTACGCCGTGACCTTCAGGCTGTTTATGAATATGCTCGGCATCGACTGCATGGTAGTTCACGACGATTCCCTCGTGCACACGTGGAACCTTGTGAAAATTGACGGCGGCTGGTATCACACCGACCTGTTCTTTGACGCTCCCACGATGAAGTACAACCACTTCAACCTTTCCGACACGCTCAGAAAGAGTGATTACGACTGGGACACGGAACTCTATCCTGCCGCGGAAAACTACGAATACTGCTACGCGGTGCTAAACGCCGCCGAGTGCAAGGACGTCTATGAGCTCCCGTCGAAAATCAGAACAGCACTCGACAAGAAAAAGCCGTTCGTCTCATACAGATTCAAAAACGCCGATTCAACCACAAAGGCAATCGCCGAGCGGATTGTCGATACAATTCAGGAGCTCACAACAGACTCATCCGAATTCGGCAGCAACTATATCGAGTATAACAACATCAGATACGGAAAGGATTTAATCTTCGCGATAAGCATCACAATCCCTGTTGATGAAAGTGACGTCACCATCTCCGACGAAAAAATTCTGGATAAGATTCAAGCGAAGGTTGACGAGGCGTTCGGCGACCTCGAACCCTCCGGCGAGGATAATGAAAACGGCGGCATAAGGCAAATGGTGAAATAAGATGAAAAGAATAATTGCAATAATCCTGCTGCTCGCGACTATGACTGCGGCGGCGTCCTGTTCGTCAGGCGGAAATGTCGATTTTAATTCTATAAAAGAAAATATGGTCAGCTCGGCTGTTTCTCTGCCCGAGATGAAAACAATCTCCGACGAAAGCGAACGAGCCGAAACGCTCTTCTCTTCTCTGTCTAAGCTCGATTACGAGAAGGTTGAAGATTTTTTCTTCACCTATTCTGCCGACGGCTCTCCCTATGAGCTTGCGGCAATCAGGCTGAAACGCGCGGACGACCTGCCGGAGTGCGAAAAATCTCTGAGCGAGCACATCAAAAGCCGCGTCAGCCTGTACAAAAACTACGCTCCCGAGAACGTGGAAAAGGCTGAAAAGGCGCAGGTAATTTCAGGTGAAAACGTTGCGGCGCTGATAATGTGCGACAATCCCGAGGACGTGAAAAAGGCGTTTTACTCGGCGGTAAAAACGTCTGAAAAATAACAGTTGATTTTATTATCATAATGTGATAGAATATATAGGTAAATTGCAAACCAGCTTTTCGTTTGAATAAGCGAGCGGCAGGCCCTGCACGATTGAGGTCTGTGAACCATGTCAGGCGGGGAACCGAGCAGCATTAAGCATGATACTCGATGCGATGCAGTAAGTCTGTCGTTCACTTATTCAAACGACGCCGTAAATCTTTACGGTTTTACGGTTTGCAATTTTCTTTTGAAGGGAGTGAGCAGTATGTATCAGGTTCTTTACAGAAAGTGGCGACCGCAGGTTTTTGACGACGTAGCAGGTCAGCCGCAGGTGACGGTTACGCTCCAAAACGAGCTCAAAACCGGGCGCGTCAACCACGCCTACCTCTTCACCGGCTCACGCGGAACCGGCAAGACAACCTGCGCCAAAATTCTCGCAAAGGCTGTCAACTGTCTCAACCTTCAGGACGGCAACCCGTGCTGCGAGTGCGAAAACTGCCGCGGAATTGACGACGGAAGCATTCTTGACGTTGTCGAGATGGACGCCGCCTCCAACCGAGGAATCGCGGACATCAAGACCGTCATCGACGAGGTTCAGTTCAGACCGGCGAGGGCAAAGTACCGCGTCTACATCATCGACGAGGTTCATATGCTCACCCCCGAGGCGTTCAACGCACTGCTCAAGACGCTCGAGGAGCCGCCGGAGCACGCGATTTTTATTCTCGCGACAACTGAGGTTCACAAGCTCCCGGCAACCATACTATCGCGCTGTCAGCGGTTTGATTTCCACAGGATTTCTCCCGACAACATCGCCGCAAGGCTCAAATATGTAGCCGACAACGAGGGCGCCGCGATTGACGACGACGCCGCAAGGCTGATTGCAGCAATCTCCGACGGCGGAATGCGCGACGCGCTGTCGCTGATGGACAGGTGCATAGGCGCGAGCGGCAACATCACCACTCAGGTTGTACGAAACGCCGCCGGGCTTGCTCAGAAGGATTATCTCTTTGAGCTCGCCGCCGCATGCATAAACAAAAACACCGCCAAGGCGATTGAAACCGTCAACAAGCTCCACTCCGAGAGCAAGGATATGTCAAGGCTTTGCGACGAGCTGCTCGACCACTTCCGCAGTCTTATGCTAATCAAGGCGACGCGCAATCCGCGCAGCCTGACGGTTATGTCGGACGAAGAATTTGAGGAAGCGCAGACGCAGTCGGACTACCTCACTCTCGCCGAAATCATATATATTATGGACATTCTCCAGAATGCCTACAGCCGCATGAACAAGGGCAACAGCAACAAGACTGAGCTCGAGATGGCTCTTGTGAAGCTCTCAGCACCCGAGCTTGAGGGCACAAACGAAGCCTTGACCGCCAGAGTATCCGCTCTTGAAAAAGCACTCAAAAGCGGCGCGTTCGTTCAGGCTCAGCCGGCTGAGGAATACAAACCCACTAAACCTGAACCGGAAAAGCCGCAGCCGGAAAAGCCGGAGGAACCGGCGGCTCCGTCTGAGCCGGTTGAAGAGCCCGAGCAACCTGCTCCGGAAGAAAATCCGCAGCCCGGGGAGAAAATCGACGAGGATAATCTTCCGCCGCCGCCCCCCATCGAGGACGAACCCAAGCCGGAGCCTGTCAGCAAGCCGGAAGCGCCTGCCGCGCAGCCGTCCGTTGATTTGGAAGAAATATATAACAACGCGGTTCTGTTCAGGCAGTGGCCGGAGGTTGTTGACAATATAAAGAAATACTCCAGAGCCATCGGCTCGGCGTTCAGCAACACGAACGCTTACGTCAGCGGAAATTATCTCCTCATAGATTCACGCAGCGAGATTGCGTTCAAGCTTCTCAAGGACGGCGCGCAGCGCGCGAATGTCCGCAGAGCGATTCAGGAAATCACCGGCAAGACCTACAAGCTCGGGCCGTATAAAAAGCCGGAAAAGAAAGAAGAAAAGAAAGACCCTCTCCTTGAACTTAAAGCAGAACTCAAGGAAAAAGGACTTGAAAAGCCGGAATAATCCGGATACAGAAAGGATATGAACTTATGAAAGCAAGATTACCCAAGGGCTACGGCTCAGGCGGAGCAGGAAATATGCAGCAGATTGCGCGTCAGGCGCAGAAAATGCAGGAAGCAATGGAAACAGCCACCGAGGAGCTCGAGGCTAAGGAATACTCGGCAAGCTCGGGCGGCGGAGCCGTCAAGGTTGTCGTAACCGGCAAGATGGAAGTAAAGTCGATTGAAATCGACCCCGAGGTTATCGACCCCGAGGACGCCGAGATGCTCTCCGACCTCATCATTGCCGCCACAAACGAGGCTCTCAGAGCCGCAAGTCAGGAGAAGGAAGAGACCATGGGCGCGCTCTCCGGCGGACTTAACATTCCCGGTCTTTTCTGATGGCAGGATATAACGTAGCTCCGCTCGAGAATCTTGTGGAGCAATTTGAAAAAATGCCCGGAATCGGCTACAAAACAGCCCAGAGACTTGCATATTATGTATTGAATCTGTCAAAAACAGAAGCGGAGAACTTTTCCAAAGCCATCACCGACGCTCACGAGAAAATCCACTATTGCAGGGTTTGCTGCAACCTCACGGATCAGGAGCTTTGCCCTGTATGCCGCAGCGAGAAACGCGACAAAAGCGTTATCTGCGTTGTCGAAACTCCGCGTGACGCGATGGCTATGGAAGCGACGAACGAATACAAGGGCACCTACCACGTGCTCCACGGCGCAATCTCCCCTCTCAACGACATCGGCCCCGACGACCTCAGCGTCAAGGAGCTTTTGTCGAGGCTGACAGCCGACGTGAGCGAGGTCATCATGGCGACGAACCCGACGGTCGAAGGCGACGCGACGGCGATGTACCTCTCTCGTCTGCTAAAGCCGATGGGCTTGAAGGTGACGCGTCTCGCCTACGGAATTCCGGTCGGCGGCGATTTGGAATATGCCGATCAGGTCACTCTCGCCAGGGCATTGGAAGGCAGGAACGAGCTGTGAGCAACGAAAGCCTAAAAACTATCGCAAAAAACAAAAAAGCCTATCACGACTATTTCGTCATCGAAAGCTATGAAGCCGGAATCGAGCTCATGGGCTCCGAGGTGAAGTCTATCCGCGCAGGGAGAATCAACCTCAAGGACAGCTGGTGCTCGATTGTCAAGGGCGAAATGTTCGTTAACAATATGCACATTTCCGTATATGAACAGGGCGCGACATGGTGCAAGGATCCGCTCAGGGTACGCAAGCTGCTGCTCCACAAAAAGGAGATTATGAAGCTTCTCGGGCAGGAAATGCAGCAGGGATATTCAATTATTCCGCTGAGCGTCTACTTCAAGGGCAGCAGAATCAAGCTGCAAATCGGACTGTGCAAGGGCAAAAAGCTCTATGACAAGCGCGAGGACATGGCGAAGAAGTCAGCCAAGCGAACCATTGAGCGAGCCCTGAAGGAAAAGCAGTATTGATGTCAGACATGGGGATGTAAAGGTTTCGACGGGGGCTGAGACCCCGGGTAAGCGGGTAGCGGTGTGGAACCGCTATAAAATCCACAATCTTTAAAATAACTGACAACAATAAAGTTGCAATGGCTGCGTAAGCAGCCTGTCCTGACTGAGAGCACCGCGGCTTAGTCAAGGGCATCGACCTGCGGTAAATGTGAACCGGAGAGCGCCTCGGCTCCGGTCATAAATCAGGGGCTACCGAAGCTTTCAGCCTGTTATTGGGCGGACTGACAAGGGAATTTCAGTACAATAACTACACCCGTAGAAACCCCGGGCAAACATCTTCCGGACGGGGGTTCAACTCCCCCCATCTCCACCAGAAACGCCGTAACTGACGTTACGGCTCAATGAATAGTGAATAATGAATAAAGAATAAATAATAATCAGATGAACCTTTAGGGCGTTTCCGGTGTATTATTCATTCTTCATTATTCACTATTCTTTATTCATTAAAAAGAAGGATAGATGAAGGCGAAGTTTAACGGAAGTTCACTACCCCACAGCACTTTCCCGAAAACCCATCTTATTTGCCATATGGGGGGAGTTGAAGCCGAGCGTTAAGAAATCGTCCCGGTGGGACGATTTTAGCGAGGAGCGTTGATGACACTTATCCAATCTCACAATGCCATCAGGCGAGATGTATTTTCACTTTCACTCTATACGCACCCCATCTCCACCAGAAACGCCGTAACTGACGTTACGGCTCAATGAATAGTGAATAATGAATAAAGAATAAATAATAATCAGATGAACCTTTAGGGCGTTTCTGGTGTATTATTCATTCTTCATTATTC
>CAMHHL010000090.1 GCA_946184925.1 uncultured Clostridia bacterium
GCGCCGGGTGCCCGACCATATTCATATGCTGCTTGCGCAGCAAGCATAAAAATTCTGTCGGGAAACAGGCGTGAGAAACTCACAATCTGTCTGCCCGACCAAAACTTATCACTTACAACTTATCACTTACAACTTAAAAAGAAAAAAGCGGCACAAAGCCGCCTTAGTCTTAAACAGACAATGATTAATTCGGGTGCGTAAATCGCGTAGAAAGATTTTTCGTCAGAGTGTCCAAAAATTCGAGTGCATACTTGAGGTGTGGTCAAAATCTTTGATTTTGAGGACCACACCCATACAACGGAGTCGTATGTATTCGGATTTTTGGGCAGTAAGACGGAGAAGATGCAAGCGAGTTGCGTGCCCTGCCGTCAGGCGTGAATCAATCAGTGACTGCTTAAATCTTGTGAGCGAGCGCTCTCGAGAGCCAAGCGTCACCGACGTCCATAGCAACGAAAAGTCCCTGCTTTTCGCTGGACTTTACGAGCTGACGTCTGGGGGAGAGCCCGGGGTCGGTAGCCATAAGCTGAACCGTAACCTTGTCGGCAATCTCAACGCCGCCGACTTCCTTCTTGCTTTTGATGATGAGGTGGATTACATACTCATCGTCCATGTTGCCGTAATACAGCTCATCGCCGCAGCGAACCAGCGGCTTGCCCTTGTATGTAGGGAACTGCTGCTTGTCAGCCACAAAGCATCATCCTTTCGTAATTATTGTAAATTGAGGTAGGATTTCACGAGTGCTTCCAGCAAATCGTCTCTGTCGATTCTGCTGATGAGGTTTCGCGCGTTGTTGTAGGTTGTGATGTAGGTCGGATCCTCGGAGAGAATATAACCGACAATCTGATTAATCGGGTTGTAGCCCTTTTCCTCAAGCGCGCGGTATACGGTATAAAGACTTTTCTTTATAGTGTCACCTTTGTTGTCATCAAGCGAGAATATCATCGTCTTGTCATTCATCGGAAACACCTCCCAAATTCAAAATTCTATTTCACGTTAATGTTAACATATTTTGTTTGTATAGTCAAGGGGAGTTTTTTTAATGCGTAATTCGTAATGCGTAATGCGTAATTAATTAGCAATAAGCAATGAGCAATTAGCAGTTGAGAGTTGAGAGTTGAGAGTTGAGAGTTGTGGTCGAGCAGATAGGTCGCATATAGAAACAACGTCGCTGCGCCGACCGTATCAAAATGCTGCTTGCGCAGCAAGCATAAAAATTCGGTCGGGCAACAGACGTGAGAAACTCACAATCTGTCTGCCCGACCATAATTTTCAACTTTCAATTTTCAATTTTCAACTTTTTACAGACGTCGGATAGGAGCAGTTGTTACAGCCCAAACCAAACTGTTGATAGGAGAAGTCACGTTACAGGGTAGAGATAATAATCAACCGCGGAGGTTTACTCCGATTTTGCTCAGGTTTTCGATTACCTTGTCCATAATCTCCTGGACTTCAGCCGAGGAGAGCGTTCTCTCGTTTGAGCTGAACTCAAAGCGGATCGTGATACTATGGATTGTGTCGGTGTCGTAGGTGTCAACGATTTTTGTTCCTCTGAGGATACCCTTGCCCTCGTTCATCCAGCACTTGCAGAGATCCGCGAAGAACTTGCCGGGAGCAAGCTCAAGGCTGAGGTCGTAGGTCATCGGCGGGAATTTTGAAGGCTCGCTGTAGGTGATTCCTGCGGACGCCTTTCCGCCGAAGCTCTCCATGTCAAGCTCGGCAAAGACAATGTTCGCCTTTTTGTCAATCTTCTTGCCGACTACGGGGTGCACAATTCCGATTGTTCCGACAGCCTCATCGTCAAGCAGAATCGTGTTGAGGTTGACGGGGTGCTCATAGCTGTGCTTTGCTTCCGTGGGCTTGAAGCCGAGAGCTTTGTGCTTGAGGTCGTCGGTGATTGTCGCGAGAATGTCGCGGAGCTTGAAGTAGAGTGATTTTACGTCGCAGGTCTTGCTGTAGAGGGTGATTGCGAGCTTTTTGCGCTCGATGCAGAGGTTGTCGCTGCCGACGCCCTCGACAACGCGTCCGACTTCAAAGATGCCGAACTCCGGAGCATAGCCGACGTTCGACTTGACCTGACAGAGCTGCGTCGGAATCATTGACTTTCTGATTGTCTCGATGTTCGGGTTTGTCGCGCCGGAGAGCTTGATGTTGTCCTCAACCTCAATTCCGAGAGCCTTCTGCTCGTCGTAATAAGCCCAGACATAGGAGTGCAGCTCGTGAAGGTTGTAGCGCTTTACGAGAATGTCCTTGATTTTCTCCTCGTCGCACTTCACCGCGTCCATTCGAACGGGGTAGAGGGGTGAGCGGGTGGTGTTGATTGCAAAGTTATCGTAGCCGTAGATACGGGTGATTTCCTCGATGATGTCAGCCTTGATGGTGACGTCCTTTGTGGCTCTCCACGAGGGAACGTCAACAGTAAACACGTCGCCGTCGAGCTTTACGCCGAAGCCGAGCGAGGTGAGAGTTTTTACGATGGTGTCGCTGCTGATTTCAATTCCGGTGTATTTGTCAACGAAAGCCTTGTCAAAGCTGAGCTTAATGTCGTCGTACTTGACGGGATAAGAATCGGTCAGCGCGGAAATGACGGTAACGCCCTTGTCGTATTCCTTGAGGAGATAGACGAATCTTCCGATTGCGGTCACGCACATTTCGGGGTCGAGCGACTTTTCATAGCGCATTGAGGCGTCGGTTCTGTGCGCGAGCCTTACGGTTGACTTGCGGATTGAAGCCGCGTCAAAGGTTGCGGATTCGAGCGTGAGCGAGGTTGTGTCCTCAACGATCTCGGAGTCAAGTCCGCCCATAATTCCGGCAATCGCGACAGGTGTGTCGCCGTTGCAAATCATGAGGGTGTTCTCGTCGATTTTTCTTTCAACGCCGTCGAGAGTCTCAAAGGTGAACGGCTCGGGGAAGCGCTTTACTCTGATGTTCTCAACCTTTCTCGAATCAAAGGCGTGCATCGGCTGTCCCATCTCGAGCATAAGGTAGTTTGTCAGGTCTGCGAGGAAGTTGATAGCCCTCATTCCGCAGTAGAAAAGGCGGATTCTCATGTTCACGGGGCTTACGTTTCTTGTGATGTTCTCAAACCGCAGGCATGCGTAGCGCTGACAGAGCGTGTCCTCGATTTTCATGTCAACCTTCGGCAGCTCGTCATAGAGACTGAGGTTGTCGGTCTCGAGCGGCTTGAGCTCTCTGCCGGCGAGAGCCGCGAACTCTCTGGCGATTCCGTAGTGTCCCCAGAGGTCGGGGCGGTTTGTGAGGGACTTGTTGTCAACCTCAAAAACGATGTCGTCGATCTCGTAGATGTCCTTGAGGTCTGTGCCGTTCTTGACGTCATCGGTGATTTCCATGATTCCGGAGTTGTCGTCGCTGATTCCGATTTCAGCCTCGGAGCAGCACATTCCGTTTGAGGTGTAGCCGGCGAGCTTGCGGGGAGCGATGGTGATTTCGCCGATTTTGGCGCCGACCTTGGCGAAAGCGGTTTTCATTCCTACTCTGACGTTCGGAGCGCCGCATACAACGTCGGTGAGCTCGTCCTCACCGGCGTCAACCTTGAGGAGATGGAGCTTCTTGCTCTCGGGGTGGTCGAGCACGGATTTGATCTCGGCAACAACGATGCCGGAAACCTCCGAGCCCTTGAAGAAAATCTCGTTTTCAACCTCGGCTGTGGATAAGGAGAACTGATTGATGAGCTTAACCTTATCAAGACCGCTGAGGTCAACGAAGTCCGATATCCAGTTCATTGATAAAAACATAGTCAAATCCTCCTTATTCGTCGTCTGTGAACTGCGACAGAGCCTTGAGGCTGCCGCTGTTGAGATCTCTGATGTCCTTGATTCCGTACTTCATCATCGCAAGTCTGGTGAGACCGAGACCGAACGCGAAGCCGGTGTATTCCTCGGGGTCGATTCCGCCTTCCCTGAGAACCTCGGGGTGAATCATACCGCAGGGGCAGAGCTCCAGCCAGCCGCCGTGACCGCAGGACGGGCATCCTTCGCCGCCGCAGATGAGACAGTTGATGTCAAGCTCAAAGCCGGGTTCAACGAAGGGGAAGAAGCCGGGGCGCAGGCGCACCTTGATGTCCTTGCGGAACACCTCGGAGAGCATTGTTTTCATAAAATAGATGAGGTTGGAGATGCTGATGTCCTTGTCAACCATCACGCCTTCCATCTGGAAGAAGGTGTTCTCGTGGGTTGCGTCGGTTGCCTCGTTGCGGAAGCAGCGTCCGGGGAAGATAGCCTTGATCGGCACGCCGTTCTCCTTGAGGTTCTTGCCGTACTTTCTGAGGATGGCGTTCTGAGCCGCTGAGGTCTGGGATTTGAGCAGCTGACCGTTCTCGAGATAGTAGGTGTCCTGCATATCTCTCGCCGGGTGGTGCTTGGGAATGTTGACCGATTCAAAGCACTCGTAGTCAGTGACAACCTCGGCATAGTCCTCAACCGTAAAGCCCATCGACTTGAAGATGGTCTCGCACTGGCGCTGAACCAGCGTAATCGGATGGTATGAGCCGCGTGTGAGATCCGCAGGGGTCGTGATGTCGAACTGAGGCATAGCCTCGATCTCCGCCTTGATTTCGAGCTCCTTGAGCTCGGCTGTTTTGTCCTCGATTGATTTCGCGACGTTCTGCTTGAGCTCGTTGACCTTCTTGCCGAATTCCTTTCGTTCCTCGTTGGTGAGCTCCTTCATTCCCTTGAGAAGGTCGGTGACCGAGCCCTTCTTGCCGAGATACGCAACTCTCACCTTGTCGAGGTCAACAAGGCTCTGAATACCGTCGAGCTCATTTTTGAGCTTTTGTTTCAGGTTTAAAATTTTGTCGTCCATATCTGCCTCCATAAAAAGATTCTTTGGTAAAAAGAAAAGCCCCTTCGAAAATCGAAGGGACGAATAATATCCGCGGTACCACCCTTGGTTTTTGCGCCAATCTTGCGAAAAGAGCAAACACTCCTCTGACCTGTAACGGTGTCAGCCGTCGAAGCCTACTATCATTGAATTCAGCCTCGCCGCTCGGAAGGGAACTTCACAATCCTCTGCCGCGTCAACCGCTTTCAGCCTTGACGGTTGCTCTCTTTGCGCTGCGTTCGGGACGCTACTTCCTTCGTCGTCGCGTTATCTTTGAGTATTTTATCACCTCATTCAAAATATTGCAATAGTTTTGTTGAAAATATTTCCGAATTATGTTATCATAATCAGGATTGAGGGGCTTGCTGCAGCTCTTCCGCCATTCAATAGACAAAGGAGCAATACTGATGAGTGATGTTTTTATAGAATATTTTGTCAAGGCAAAGCGTACAGCGCGCAACAGGGCGGTTTTCATTTTAACGATTCTTCTCGCTTTCCTTGTGCCGATTACCCTTGTGGTTCTCTCAACCTATAAGTTTATCAACGGCTATTTCGGAATGATTGCGATTTTTCTGTTTTTCTTCGGAATCTGGGCAATCTGGTTTGTCCGCTCGCACCAGAACGTTGAGTATGAGTATCAGGTTGTAATAGACACCCTCGTTGTCAGCAAGGTCATCGCCAAGCGCAAGCGCAAGGAGCTGCTCAGGCTCGACATCAGGAAGATTGAGACGATGGACACGCTCAAAGAAAACCCGGTTGAAAAGCTCAGCCTCATGAGAGTTTATGAGGCTATGGCTGATTACGGCGACAAGGAAAACACTGTCATCGCTGTTTTCCCCAGAGCCGCAGGCGGCAGGGACGCGCTGCTTTTTACGCCTAATGAGAAGATTCTCAACGGAATGAAGCCCTATCTCAAGAAGGACTTGCTCCTCAAGTGGTTCTACCATAGGAAGCAGAACACATGAGATACCCGATAGACCGCAACACCGCAAAGGCGGCGATAAAGCGCCGCGACCCCTTCGCCGACAAGAGCACCGTCGGAGCTCTGCTCTCAGTCTGCGGAAGCTACGGAATGGCAGGCGCGGCGATAATGTCCGCAAAAGCCGCTCTGCGCAGCGGCGTGGGACTGATAAAATGCGCAGTTCCCGAGACAATCTACCCGATTATGGCTCAGGCTGTTCCCGAGGCGGTTTATTATCCCGTCAGGGATTACAAAAAGCTCGATATTAACGAAAGGCTCCGCTACTGCTCCGCCGTTCTCGTCGGCTGCGGAATCGGAACGGGCGACAGCGCCGCCGCGATGGTTCGCTCGCTTGTTGCCGCGAGCGAGGTTCCCGTAATTTGTGACGCCGACGCGCTGAATATCATCGCGAAGAACCCGGATATTCTCTCCGCGGCGAGGGCGCGGCTCGTGCTCACTCCTCACGACAGGGAGTTTTCACGCTTGTGCGGATTCAGCCTTGACGAGGTTAAGGCTGACAGAGAGGAACTTGCGATTGATTATGCTATGGAGCACAAGGTCGTGCTCGTGCTGAAAGGTCACGTGACCGTTGTCGCTCTTCCCGACGGCAGCCTTCTCGTCAACGACAGCGCCGGGAACGCCGGAATGGCTGTAGGCGGCTCGGGCGACGTGCTCGCCGGGATAATTGCCGGGCTCACGGCTCAGAATCCCAACCCCGAGCTTACAGCTCCCGCAGGGGTTTATGTTCACGCTCTGGCAGGAGATATCGCGCGCGAGCGGCTCGGCGAGCTTTCGATGCTGCCGACCGACATGATTGAGCTCTTGCCCGAGGCGTACAAGTCATTAAAAATTTAATATCGGCATATAATCAGCAGAGGTGATACTTATGAAAAGGCTTGCCCTGCTGATTTTTTGCGCCGTTCTTTTGCTGTCGTCATGCTCAGGAAAGCCGGCGGAGATTGTCCGCGATTTCAGCGTGAAGGCGGACGTCGCCTATAATCAAAGGAATTATAAATGCCTGATAAACTCCGGCGGGCATAGTCTTGTCAGCGTGAGACTAATGGCGCCCGACAGTCTGAAAGGGCTTTGCTTTAGCTATCGCGACGGCAAAACCGAGATTACGCGCGGCGGACTGAAAATCTCAGCCGACGGAGTATATCAACCACAGGGCTCAATGCCGCAGACGGTTTACAACATTCTCTCCGCGCTCGGCAGAGAGGGCGGCTGCGAATACTCCGGCAGCTACAACGACCTCGCCGCCTTCAAGGGAAGCAGCGACAGCGGAGCCTTCACCGTCTACACCGACTATTCAAGCGGTAATATTTCAAGAATTGAGCTCGACGACGGGAGCATGACTGCGGTTTTTGATTAATTTGCAATGTGTCGGAAACGCGCCGAGCCTTCCCTTGGGGGAAGGTGTCAGCCGTAGGCTGACGGATGAGGGACTAC
>CAMHHL010000091.1 GCA_946184925.1 uncultured Clostridia bacterium
TTATGTCCAAATATGAGAATAGTTTGTTTGACGATCCACAGTCATAATAATCAGACTTTTTCACTAAATGGCGATTAGTGTCCTTAGCCAAAAGGGTTCTCGCTTCTTTCTCGAGCTTTTTGATACGGTTAAGATAAATCAAAAGATTAACAGATTTATCGCTCAAACCGGTTTCTTTACAAATGCTCTTTACGGTTGTGTCGTTCGATTTAATATCAATCAACCCCAAAAGATAATCCGAAGAAACATCAAAATATTTTGCAATATCTGTCAGCACATCAGAATTGGGAACCGTATTGCCGAGCGTATAGCTGTTTATCGCCTGCCTTGTCACACCGACAGAGTTGGCAAGCTCCGCCTGAGAAACACCGGTGCTTTCAATCAGCTCTCTCAACCGTTTTGCGAAAACAGAGTTGTAGTTGTCCTGAACATTTCTTTTTGCTTTTGCCATTAACTCTCCCTCCTTGTCAATTTTATTTGCACTTATGCAAAATTCAACAATTCCGTTTGACAGCATGGTTTATTTGCTATATAATGAGTGTGTAAAGTAAATCATACTACAAATATAAATCATCATTATTGATTTGTCAAGAGAAAAAAGAAAGGACGAAAAAAATGTTAGCAAATGCAGACATCAGAAGCACAGCCAAAACAAAGGGTGTGCGGCTTTGGGAAATAGCAGAATTTCTCAATGTCAGCGACCCTACTATGACCCGAATGCTTCGACGCGAACTTCCAAATGAGGAAAAACAGCGGTTTCTTTCAATCATTGAGGAGATTGCGTCAGAGCGCGGTCAAACGGAGGTGACAACTTAAGACCAAAAACCATACACACGTTTTATAGTCCTACAGATATTCTAACATATTTCGTGGGATTTATAAAGGACTTTTTCAATTTTTTAATGTACTAATGCAATCTAATTTAAACCAATTCACAAGAAATATGCAAAAGGAGTATCAAACATGAAAACAAATTTCGCGGCAGAGCAAGCCGCAACAACCAGAATTCCCATCGTCCTGACAATAAAGGACGCGGTGCAAAGAATCAAAGAGGAATGCCCCGGCACGGCAATCTCAGAACATTATATTCGTCAGCTGATAAGAGACGGCGTTCTGCCAAATCTGAAAGCAGGCAACAAGCAGTTGATCAACCTCGATGTGCTGATCGAATACCTGACTGACCCGGCAGCAGAGAAATTCCAACAGAAAGAAAAAAATAAAATGCCTGTCGGCGGAATTCGCCCCGTGGCGGTGAGACGGTGAACGATGTGCATTCTCCCGCGTGTCGCGGGTGCCAATCCGCGCAAGATACGCTGGATAATAACCCAATCGACAACTCCCGCGCTCTGACGCGCCGTTCTACCAACTATTCCGATGAACAGACTTATCCAAAGGCGCACCGGATGGAACGTCACGTTCCTCCCCTCTGGACATACGGAGATGAAAACAACCGCAAACTCAATGAGCAGGTTTATATCACGGAGTTCATCAACGCCAATCAGGTCAGATGTATCAACAACCAACTCTACTCTCCCGACGGCGCGTTTGAGGACGGCAGAGCAAAACAGCTTATCATAGACGACATTATGCCATATGTCAAATCGAATCACGGAGACAAGGCAGAAAAGCTGCTGCGGAGTATCAAGACGCTCTGCTACGCCGAGCCGCCCGCGCCGCAGCTTGACAGGCTGCACGTTGCGAACGGAACGCTCACAAAAGACGAAAACGGACAATTTACCGTTTTCAGCGAGGATAAGGAATTCTGTCTGAACCGAATCCCCGTCAATTACAATCCCGACGCGCCGAACCCCGAGCGCTTTATTAAATACCTTGACGACGTGTTCTTCCCTGACGATCAAGAAACTTTGCAGCAATTCTGCGGCTACTGTCTGCTGCCGACTACCGTGCTGCAGAAGGCGCTCATCATTATCGGAGATGGTGGTGAGGGCAAAAGCGTTTTGGGTGCGATCCTCAACGGTGTACTTGGTGACAGCAATTGCTACAACGAGAGTTTAAGCGTGCTGCAATCGCCATTCGGCGTGGCAAACGTCGAAAACAAACTGCTGTTCATCGACGACGACCTCAGTGAAAACGCGCTCAAAAATGCGCGGACGTTCAAGAACCTCGTCACCAACAAGACGACTATTCAAGCTCAGAAAAAGTTTGTGCAGGACAATCAAATCAAACCGTATGTGCGATTCATATGCTTTGGCAATTATACATTACAGGCGCTGTATGATTTATCCGAGGGCTTTCAAAGGCGGCAGCTCATCATGCAGGCAAATCCCAAGAACCCTGACCGCATAGACAATCCGTTCATCGACCGCGAAATCCTTGAAAACGAAGCTGAGGGCGTGTTCCTGTGGCTTTTAGAAGGATTGAATACTCTGATACTCAATCACTTTAAAATCGCCGTCAGCGACCGCACAAAGGCGCAGAGCGATAGTTTTAAGCAAGAGAATGACAGCGTGCTGATGTTTTTGAATGAATGTGACGGGATCAAAATCGGCGAAGGACTGCGCGCTCACTCGTCAACGCTGTATATTGCGTATGAGCACTTTTGCCGGGATAATATGCTGATCCCCCTGAAAGAACGCAGTTTCCTCAGTATGCTGAAAACGAAAGGGCGGCAGCTCGGTATAAAAGGTCACACTGAACCGTTTGAACTTCACACTCCATATGGCACAAAGCGCGCCAGAGGCTTCTTCGGGATCAGCGTCAATGATAACTATATCAATCTAAACTTCTGATCACTGTGATTTTCCGTGATAAGTGTGATGTCAAAAACGGCTTGTTTAAGCCATTATCACACTTCATCACGGAAATCACACTATTTTTTTAATATGATACGAAATTAACGTTTGTTAATATATTATAACTTAAAGTTTGCTGTGATGTGTGTGACAAGCGTGATTATCTTTTTTCTTCTGCCGGGAATTCAATTGTTCCGCTTCTTCAAATAACCTTTAAACTACAAACCTCCGCTTGGAAATCTAAAAATCCAAGCGGAGGCTGTTTTATTGTCCGCACTTACCGCAGCGGGTACAACCGTTGCAGATTGGTTTCATTCCGCAGGTTTGGCACTTGTCACCGAAATAGGGCTTATAGTAATCTTTATCGGCGATTTTAAAGCCGAGCTGACGGGTTAGCTTGAAGTTAATCGGCTTGCCCTGATAGCTCAATCCCGATTTGTACGCCTGATTCGCCTGTAGCTCACTGCCCTCGATTTGATATGTTTTGCCGTCCTTAACAAAGCGCCTGCCTGTTCCGATAAAGGCAAAGGTGACGTTGAATTCCTCGCACTCGTCACGGAGCAATTTGACCCACTCATAATGGCAGGGGCGAGCTCCGGCGTAGTTCTCGCCATCGCAGATGACCTGCTCGATTTGACCTGTTGCAAGATAATCACGGATACTCACCGAACCGATAAACGGAGCACACATGATTCCTTTATGCTTGAACGGCAGAGAGAGCAGGATCGGGATGCGCTCGTCGGCGCGCTTTTGATTTTCACAGCTGACGTTAAAAAAGACATTCTCCCAACCGTCGCCCCAATCGTAGGGCAGGCAGTTTCGTACTCTTTCGGGGCGTTTCGTCAGCAGGAAGAAAACGACGTCTGGTCGCTGTCGGATGATGCTCCACGCTTCATCGCGCCACGCGTCCGCTTCTTCGAGGAAAAAGTCGGAGGTCATACACACGCGGAGCTGTTCGCCGCTTTTGACCTTGTAGCGTCCGTACTTATCCTTCGACAGCGGATAGCGGAAGCCTGCCTTCGTGCGGTAGATGTCCGCGCCGTTCTTGCCGCGCTGTTCATCGAGAAAGTACATATAACAGTTCTGACAGCCCTCGCTGCACTTCTTGCAGCCGTGCCACGGATTCCAGATGTCGTGCATAACCTTACCTCCTTAAAACATTATACAATATCGTTTTTTCTCTGTCTATGAAAAACTCCGAGTTTTTAAGCTCGGAGCCTTTGTTACTTCAAATCATTGATTATCTTGCCGATGTCGGCGTTGACACAGATTGCTTGGTCGATGATTTCGTCAGGGCAATAGCTCTCGCCGAGGTTGATACAGATGTAGGACGCATTCTCATTCTGAGCCGTCAACTGCCAGAACGGATATTTGATTATGACCGGCGTATTGCCGCCGACGCCCAGTTCCAGATAGACAATGTTCTTGTCCCGGTACTCCTCAATGAAGGCGTTATACCTCTCAGCCGCCTTGGGCCAGCCCTCGTCCTCGACGAATTTGTCGTCGCTCCTGAGGTTCACGGTCATCGGCTTGCCGCAGACGGGACAGCGCGGGATCAGCTCGGACGGGATCTTCATATCCTCCTGCTGTTCGATCATTGCAACAACCGTGTCATAGTTGTCATAGGTCTTGTTGTGACAGGGAACGGAGCATTGGAACAGACCGTAGTCTCCCTGTGTGTAGAACAGACGCTCCTTATCGAAGCCCGCCATCTGGAATTGATGGTCGACATTCGTCGTGAGGACAAAGTAATTCTTATCCTTCACGAGATTTAGCAAATTATCGTAAACGGGTTTGGGCGCTTTTTCGTAGCGATTAAAATAAATATGTCTGCTCCACCACGCCCAAAAAGTTTCTTGATTGGGGAACGGATAGAAGCCGCCCGAATACATATCGGTAATGCCGTACTTCTCGGCGAAGTCGGAAAAATGCTTGTAGAATCGCTCACCAGAATAGGTCAGCCCCGCGGAGGTTGACAAGCCTGCGCCCGCACCGATGACAACCGCGTCAGCGTTATTTAGTGTTTTCTGTATCTGTTCAATCTGCTGAGAGTAATTCTCGGTAGATTTGGTAATCGTGATCTTTGAAAACATTGAATATCACCTCAATCTTGTGTTCTTTCTGATATTCTTTGACGGTATTGACCGCGATTTGCGCGGCTATGTCGTTGGGGAAATGAAACTCGCCCGTGCTGATACAGCAGAACGCTATGCTTTTCAGGTTATTCTTCACCGCTTCATTCAGACAGGAGAGGTAACAGCTTTTTAACAGTTCGCAATCCCCGTCAGTCAGCCTGCCGCTGACAATCGGTCCTACTGTGTGGATAACATTTTTACACGGCAAGTTATAAGCGGGTGTGATTTTTGCCTGACCTGTTCTTTCCTCGTGACCTTGCTTTTTCATAATCTCATAACAGGCATTGCGTAACTGTATGCCCGCGTAGGTATGGATAGCATTGTCGATGCAGCCGTGACAGGGATAGAAGCATCCGAGCATTTGCGAGTTGGCGGCGTTGACGATGGCGCCGCATTTCAGCGTCGTGATGTCGCCCTGCCAAAGATAGATACCCTTTTGTATCGGCAGAAGATCGGCACTATCGGTAATGCCCTTGCGAGCTACTTCTTCCTGCAAGTACTCATCCTGCACACGCAGGAAACCCTCGTCGATCGGCGCGGGCATACGGACATTGAACAGCGAGCGCAGAAAGCGCTTTTGATTGTACTCATCTTTCGGGATCTCCGCTGTTTCGCCCCTTTCGGCGAGCAGATAGTCTATCAAATATACTCTTCTTTCTGCTTGTGTCATAGTATCATCTTCTTTCTATTGCACCTATTGGACAAACTGACATACAATTCCCGCAATGTAGGCAATTCTCCTGATGGATAGCTGCAGGCATAATGCTCATATCAATACACTGCTGCGGGCAGACCTCTAAACAACTGCCGCACCCGATACAGTTATCATTGATAAAGTATCCGCTTTGAGCTGTTTCTGTTTTTCCAAATGTAAAGCTCGCACGCTCAATCGGTCTTTTACTGAGATCGAACCATTCTCCGCTGCCCTCATAAATCTGAAAAACTGTCAGTGCTTTTCTCGATTCCTCGGTCGGGTATATCTCATTCATATACGGATTCTTTTGGAAAAGCTCCGGTATCCTTTCAAAGCCTAATTCTCTGACTTTGCCGCGAACAGATACCGCCACACTTGACATCGTATCCTCGCCCTTCATAGCGGTAAAAGCAAGATACTCTCTGTTGATAAGCCTGTCATAAAAAGCCTTGCCCTTTGCGGTAAGAAAATACAGACTGTTTTCATCACAGTCCATCATATCAATAGCGCAGGTAACAGGTAAACCCTCGTCATCTACTGTTGCGACAATGGTTCTGTGTATTTCATTGACGATATACTTCAGATAATCTGTTGCGGTCATTTCGGTCACTTCCTTGTTTTCACCATTATAGCATAACCTTTTGAAAAAGTCTTGCCACAATTTGAAATTGTTGTTATAATTATTTCTACGAGGTGGTCGTATGGAATTCAAGCATATAGAGTATTTCATTGAAACAGCGAAATACAAAAGCATTTCAAAAGCCGCCGAGGGATTGTTTATCTCTCAGCAAGCGTTGAGCCGCTGTATTCAGAATCTGGAAGCGGAGCTTGACTGCAAGCTGTTTGAGCGCACCGTTAAGGGCAGTGTTCTCACTGAAAGCGGCAAAACGCTGTACGACAAATTTTTTCCTATCGTAGAGCAATACCGTCACGCCGAAGAAGAAATGTTCACCGCATTATCCGGTCGTTCGCAGACGCTGCCTTTTGCCTGTGTTCCCTCGATCTTCCGTGTTCTCGATACCGACCTGCTGTTTGAATTTGAGGAAAAATATCCGAACATTACACTTGAGCGTAAAGAGATGTCCGGCTTTGACGCGGATAATTATGTCAAGGAGGATTCCAAACACTTTGGATTGATAGCGATCCCCGAAAACCGTCACGGGATGCGCTTCAAGCACCTGCCGATCAAAACTTTACCGGTTATGCTCTGCGTTCATAAGGACGATCCTCTGGCGCAGCAAGAAGTTGTCAACTTCGGTCAACTGCGGGATAAAAACTTCATTATGTTTGAAAGGCGTTCCCACTATCATAAAACCATCGACGAATACACAAAGAAACACGGATTTAAGCCAAAGGAAGTTTTTGAATCCTCCGACATCAATCAGATTTTCAATCTCGTCAACAAGGGCAAGGGCATATTTATCTCTCCGCCCGATGAAAGCGCAAAAATGCTTTTCAAAAATATCCGTATGATACCATTCGATGATGATACGCTGACCTACTGCATTGCCTTTATCTTCAAGGATTATGACAGGCTCAGTCCGACGGCGAAGATGTTTATAAATTATACCAAAGAGAATACTGAATAAGCAAAAAGCGTGAGGTGTTGAGCCCACGCTTTTTCTGTATCTGAAACGAATCAGAATTTGCCGTTATCGTTTG
>CAMHHL010000092.1 GCA_946184925.1 uncultured Clostridia bacterium
ATCGAGCAGTATCTCGACAGAAAGCCGAAGGCTCTCTCCGGCGGTCAGAGACAGCGTGTTGCTCTCGGCCGTGCTATCGTTCGTGATCCTAAGGTATTCCTTCTTGACGAGCCTCTCTCCAACCTCGACGCAAAGCTCCGTGCTCAGATGCGTACCGAGATTTCCAAGCTCTATCAGAGACTCGGCACAACATTCATCTATGTAACTCATGACCAGACCGAGGCTATGACAATGGGTACCCGTATCGTTGTCATGAAGGACGGCTTCATCCAGCAGGTTGACACTCCTCAGAACCTCTATGACAAGCCCTGCAATGAGTTCGTAGCAGGCTTCATCGGCTCACCGCAGATGAACTTTGCCGACGCTACAGTAGTCAAGGGCAGCAAGGGCATCGCCCTCAAGTTCGACAAGTACGAGATTCCGCTCCCGGATGATAAGGCTAAGGCTCTCGAAGGCATGGTAGGCAAGGAAGTTGTATTCGGCATCCGTCCCGAGCACGTTCACGACGAGCCCGACTTCCTCGAGAAGGTTCCGTCCGAGACTATCATCAACGCTAACGTTGACGTTACCGAGCTTATGGGCGCTGAGATTTATCTCTATCTCAACATCAACGGCGCTCCCATCACCGCTCGTGTTGACCCCGCTTCAAAGGCAAAGCCGGGCGACAACATCAAGATTGCTTTCGACCTCAAGAAGATTCACGTTTTCGACAAGGAAACAGAGCAGACTATCACAAACTGATAACCGCAATCAAGGGGCTGTCCTTCGGGACAGCCCTTTTTAGTGAATAGTGAATAGTGAATAGTGAATAATTGTGGTCGAGTAGATAGGTCGAATAGGGAAACAACGCCGCTGCGCCGAAAATATTTCTATGCTTGCTGCGCAAGCAGCAATATTAATACGGTCGGGCGTAAAACGTTTATGTTCTATCCGACCTATCTACTCGACCGAAACTCTCAACTCTCAACTCTCAACTCTCAACTGCTCATTGCTCATTGCTCATTGCTAATTGCTAATTAATTACGCATTACGCATTACGCATTACGAATTGCTAAGGTTGCTTTTTCCGACGCATTGTGCTACAATATGCTGTTGGAAGTGATTTTATGGATTTATCCGCAATTTCAAGCTATATCAGCAAGGTCGAGCTGTTCAAAATTCTTTTGCCGCTCGGTCTTGTTTTCTGTCTCGCCAAGGCTCTCGGGCTCGTTGCGCGAAAGCTCCAGATGCCCCAGGTCGTGGGTCAGATTCTTGCGGGGCTTTTGCTCGGTCCCTGCGTGTTCAACGTTGTTGACATTTCCAGCCCCGACTATGGGCTCTCGATCCGCAGCATTGCCGAAATCGGCGTCATCATGCTGATGTTCTCGGCAGGTCTCGGCACCAACCTCAAGGAGCTTCTCCGGGTAGGGCCGGTGGCGTTTCTCGTCGCTGTTGCCGGCGTTTTCGTTCCGCTTGCCGGCGGAACAGCGGTGTACTGGGTGTTCGGCTTCAACAACGGCGCAAGGTTCTATGAGGCGCTCGTTATGGGCACGGTGCTCGCCGCGACGTCCGTCAGCATAACCGTTCAGGCGCTCAAGGAGCTCGGCTACCTGCGCTCCAAGGTCGGCAACACTATCCTCAGCGCCGCGATTATCGACGACGTAATCGGCATAATCGTGCTCACCTTCGTGATTACGCTCTCCGACGGCGAGGGCAAGGGCAACCACGAGAGCATCGGCATAATCGTGCTCAAGGTGCTCGCGTTCTTCGCGCTCGCGGTTGCGCTCGGCTTTGTGCTCTACAAGGCGTTCAAGTGGCTCGAGAATCGCCGTCCGCACACACGCACAATCCCGATTTTCGCTATGGCGCTGTGCTTTTTCTTCTCCTATGTGGCGGAGACTTACTTTGGCATTGCCGAGATTACCGGCGCCTACGCCGCCGGAATAATCCTCTGTCAGCTCAAGAGCGCGTCGTATATCGAGGAGAAAATCGACGTCTGTCTGTACATGTTCTTCGGCCCCGTGTTCTTCGCGAGCGTCGGTCTGAAATCGAACCTCAAGGGAATCACTCCGGCAATCTTCGGATTTGCGGCTGTGTTCACGCTTGTCGCGCTGATTACGAAGATAATCGGCTGCGGCGGGATGGCAAAAATCTGCCGCTACAGCAAGTCCGATTCGCTCAAGGTCGGCGTCGGAATGATGACGCGCGGCGAGGTCGCGCTCATAGTCGCCGACAAGGGTATCACCGCCGGAATTATCGACAAGAGCATGAACTTCGCGGTAGTTCCGCTGATCATCGCCTCCTCGCTTACCGCGCCGATTCTGCTCAAGGTGCTCTACTCGATTTGGCCTGACAACAAGGTAAAGAGCAAGAAGGACAGGGAGTCTGAGCAGCGCGCGATGACCTACACCGGAATGTACGAGGACAGGGTGAACCCCGACGGCGAGGACGTCGTTATCATAAAAACAAAGGTAAAGTAACAGAAAGGCTGTGCGCGATTTTTGTCGCGACAGCCTTTCTCTGTGCAGAGTGTACAATTTATCCGCTGAAAATTTGTGGAGTATTTTCGGGCACAATATGGTAAAATATAGGTGCAAAATTCGACTGCGCAAAAGGAGGTCTTTTTATGAAGAAAACAATATCATTAATTCTGTGCGCACTGATGCTTTTTTCAATCATTGGCGTTATCACCGCGAGTGCGGCAATGGCTGACGAGGCTGAGGAGTATGAATTGGGCGTTAAGTATGACGGAGCGCTCAAGGCGTATTCTAAGCATTATTTTAAGTTTGTCATAGCAAAGAAATCTCATGTTTCATTCAATTACAAATTTAATAACGGAGGGCAGTACGATAGATGCGCCTGGACGGTTTATTCGGCTGACGGTTCTGTTGCCTGCACGGAGTCGGATTTAAAATCAAAACAAAGCTACAACATGACGACAGCGGATTTCACCGGGAAATACGGCAAGAATTATAACGCCGGAACATATTATCTGGAGATTAAAACCACAAACGCTACTATCAACTATAGCTTTACAATCGACGCGGAAGCGAAAATCAAGCTCGCCAAGGGCGTTCTTTCCTCGGTAAAAAGCCTGAAGAAGGCTCAGTTTGTCGCAAAATGCAAGAAAGCTACAGACGCGATCGGCTATCAGTTCCAGTATTCAACCAACGAGCAGTTCAAAAAAGGCGTCAAAACCGTAAAATCCGCCGTTGCTCAAAGGACTGTCAAGAGGCTCAAATCCGGAAAGCGTTATTACGTCAGAGTGCGCCCGTACACAATCTATACGGACGGCACATATGTTTACGGACAGTATTCTCTGCCCAAGAGCGTAAAAATAAAATAGCAAAACACAACCGGGCTGTCGCGAAAGCACAGCCCGGCTTTTGTCAGCCTTTCAGCTCGTCAATTATATTTTCAAACGCGTCGTCCCAGCCGTCGATGGCGAAGCTTCCGCCGCCGTTTGTGGCGCGCAGCTTTGAGTCGTTCATATCCTGTCCGTAGGCGAGAATGTCACCCGGATACAGCTCGTAGCCCTCGCTCCGGCATACCGCGCAAAATTCCTTTACCGCGTCGGGCTTTCCTGCCGCGTCAAGCAGCCGGGCTCTGAGCTCTTTGTTCTTTCTTGCTTCGGCGAGGAGCTCGCGCAATAAACGTTCAATCATTCGTATCGCCTCCAAGCCGATTTTACCACAGAAGCGGTGCGCTGTCTATCTGTTTTTCATACATTTTTCAGCCGTAAACGCCGCATTTTCGTCTTTTGGCGAAAATTGCGGTTTTTTCTTGCTTTTAACACGATAAAATAGTATAATAAATTGATTATGTTTATCTGCTTTATGTGGAGGTCGTTATGAAAAAATCAGCATTGATTATGTCTGTATTGATGATTTGCGCTGTCATGCTGGGGGCGTTTGCTCTCCCGGCGTATGCTGCCGGTACAGCCGTCGAGATTGACGAGCTGAACATGAGCATTTCCGTTCCGAACGACATGCTCACCGTCACGCGCGACAGCAAAAAGACCGATTCCTACTTCTCAAAGTTCGGGCTCGATTATGACGAGACTATGGCGGATTTTGACGAGAAGGACATCTATCTCCAGTCGATGAAGGAGGACAGCTCGCTCACGCTTCTGGTCACCATGACCGAGAACAGCGACAGCCGAGAGGTTGAGAACTACTCCAAGCTCAGTGACGAGGAGCTCGCTCAAATCAACGAGGAATTCCGCGCTGACAAGAACTGCAAGTCCGTCACACGCACAAAGCTCAACGGAATCACCTACTATGTGCTCGAGATGAGAACCAAGTCGGGCAAAAAGACGGTTCAAGCTCAGCAGTACAACACCGTTATCAACGGCGAGAACATCGTCGTTTCGATCCAGGCTTCCGTCGGCAAAAAGCTCACCGAGGCCGACAGGGAAACTCTCTCCGCGATTATGAGCGACACCACGATTCTCGAGCATAATTTCTTCAACGACAACAGGCGCTGGCTCCTTTTCGGCGGAATTATCCTCGGCGGTGTGATTATCGCCGCGATTGTGCTGATAATTCTCCTGAGAA
Organism: uncultured Clostridia bacterium; assembly: GCA_946184925.1. Lineage (GTDB taxonomy): Bacteria > Bacillota > Clostridia > Oscillospirales > Acutalibacteraceae > Ruminococcoides. The sequence goes on from CAMHHL010000092.1 coordinate 4,536, forward strand.
GGCACTTCGACCGCGACAGAAGGAACAAGAACCTTGTTCACGACCTCGCTCACGAGCATAATATTTCCGAAACAACGCAGATTCCCAAGAAGGACATCTTCAACCTCAAGCAGCCCACAATGAGCTTTATGACAAATTATCAGCCGCTCGAGGAAATTGACGAGGCTGATCGTAAGAGCTCCGCCAAGCTTGCCACCGAGGACGACGCCGAGGGCAGCACTCACCGCTTTGAGAGCAATGCCGAAAGAGCTGACGAAGCCGCGGCGGTCTCCGAGCCGTCGCCGTTTGAGGACGAAATCTCAGACATAGTCGCAAGCCGCAGCATCCCCGAGAGCCTCGGAGACGAGGAAATTTCCGAAAACGCGGTTGAGCTCTATACTCCCGAGCGCGACGAGGACGTTGAGCCCGAGTTTACAGCCGAGGAAGAATCCGAGGTAATCGCACGCGCAGAGAGAGAGCTCGGCGAGCAGACCTTCGACGAGCCGAACGACTACTTTGACGACGCTCCCGACGAGGACGATACATATTCCGCGGAAAACGTCGGAGAGGCTATGCGCGAATACGGCGACGCAGGCATTTTCGAGGAAGAATTCACGGAAGAAGCACCCAAAAAGCCAGCTCCCAGGGACCGCTCAAAGCAAAAGGCTCAGTTCAAGAGCTTTGCTTCAAAGGCAGGCGAAATCGCGCTCAAGATTCTCGGCGGAATCGGCACCGTGTTCATCTTCATCGGCAAGGGACTTTGGAAGCTCCTGCAATGGTTGTGGATGATAATCTGCTTTGTGGTAATCCACTGCAAATACTTCTGCATAAACGTATATCGTGAGATAAAGCGCAGCCGCGCAAAGAAAAAGCGTGTAAGAGCTCAGGAGGAGCGCCGCAGGGTTGTTTCCGAGCAGCGCAGAGCTCAGCGCGAGGCGGAACGTCAGCGTCAGCAGCGCAACGCGCGCAGGGGAGAGAACGACCTCGTTCAGGTTCGCTCATCCTCGGAGAGACGTCCGGTAAACCGCCCGAAAAGATAGGAAGATAAAATGAGCTTACTGATAAAAAACGCAAGGGTAATCGACCCTTCGCGGAATTTTGATGAAATAACCGACATATTAATAGAGGACGGCAGAATTGCCGCGCTCGGAAAGGGCTTTTCCGCCGGCGAGGTGATTGAAGCCGACGGGCTGATTGCCGCTCCCGGGCTTGTGGATATGCACGTCCACCTTCGCGACCCCGGTCAGACGCACAAGGAGGATATCCTCACCGGCTGCCGCGCGGCGGCGGCAGGCGGAGTGACTTCTCTGCTCGCCATGCCCAACACCAACCCGACCGCAGACAATCCCGGTACGGTTGAATATATTCTGAACAAGGCAGAAAACGCCGACGCGAAGGTCTACGTCGCCGCGAGCATCACCAAAGGGCTCAAAAGCGAGGAAGCGACCGACCTTGCCGCGCTGAAAGCCGCCGGCGCCGTTGCTCTCTCCGACGACGGCAGACCGGTCGAGAACGCCGCAATGCTGATTAACGCGATGAAAACCGCGCCAAAGCTCGGAATGACGGTTGTCGCCCACTGCGAGAGCCTGCCGATTGCTAACGGCGGAATCATGAACGAGGGCGAGGTGTCGCGAAAGCTCGGCGTGAAGGGAATCCCCGACAGTGCCGAGGACTGCGGAACTCAGCGTGAAATCGCCTACGCCGAGGCGTTCGGCGTGCCGATTCACATCTGTCACGTCAGCACCAAGAACTCCGTCCGAATGATTCGCGACGCAAAGCGCCGCGGCGTCAAGGTTACAGCCGAGACCGCTCCGCACTACTTCTCGCTGACGGAGCAGGAGCTTCTCAGGCGCGACGCCGACTACAGGATGAACCCTCCGCTCCGCAGGGAAGAGGACAGGCTCGAGGTTATTGCCGGACTGCGCGACGGCACGCTCGACGCGATTGCCACCGACCACGCGCCCCATACGCCGGAGGAAAAGGCTGATTTTGAGAAAGCCCCCAACGGCTCAATCGGAATGGAAACCTCGCTCTCCGCCGGAATCACAAATCTTGTGAAAACCGGAGAGCTGACTATAATCGAGCTCATCGCCAAAATGAGCACAAATCCGGCAAGAATTCTTAACCTTAACGCCGGAACGCTCGCCGAGGGCGCGCCCGCTGACATCGTGCTTTTCGACATCAACGAAAGCTACACGGTGAACGCCGACAGGCTCCACGGCAAGAGCAAAAACACGCCCTTCAAGGGCAGAGAGCTGTTCGGCAAGGTGAAGTACACCCTGCTTGACGGAAAAGTTGTTTTCAATTAGCAATTAGCAATTAGCAATTAGCAATGAGCAGTTGAGAGTTTAGAGTTTAGAGTTTAGAGTTGTGGTCGTGCAGACAGTTTGCGCGGTACTTACGTTTGGTGCCCGACCGAATTTTTATGCTTGCTGCGCAAGCAGCATAGAAATATTTTCGGCGCAGCGGCGTTGTTTTTATATACGACCTATCTACTCGACCGAAACTGTTAATTATTAACTGTAAACTATTAACTTATAGCAGTTGTAAGTTGTAAGATGTAAGTGGTAAGTTTTGGTCGTGCAGACAGATTGCGCGATACTTACGTTTTGTGCCCGATAGAATTTTTATGCTTGCTGCGCAAGCAGCATAGAAATATTTTCGGCGCAGCGGCG
>CAMHHL010000093.1 GCA_946184925.1 uncultured Clostridia bacterium
ACGGCTTCGGAAAGTTCGGCGCTCTCGACGTTGACGAGGACTGGGCTTGCGAGGCGAGACGTTATTACATCGGCATCGTCGGCAAGTACGGCGCACAGGTTCAGAACCTGCTCAAAAAGGCGGCAGGTCTCGACATCGAGATTATCTGTCCGCTCCACGGTCCCATTCTCAAGGAGAACCTCGGCTATTACCTCGGACTTTATAACACATGGTCAAGCTACGGCGTTGAGACCGAGGGCATTATGATTGCGTACACATCAGTTTACGGCCACACAAAGGCTGCCGTTGAGCTCCTTGCCGAGAAGCTTCGCCAGAAGGGCTGCCCCAAGGTTGTTGTTAACGACCTTGCGCGCGAGGATATGGCTGAGTGTGTTGAGGACGCGTTCCGCTACGGCAGAATCGTGCTCGCTACAACCACATATAACGCCGAAATCTTCCCGTTTATGCGCGAATTTATCAACCACCTCACCGAGCGCAACTTCCAAAATAAGACAATCGGTCTGATTGAGAACGGCTCATGGGCTCCGCTCGCGGCAAAGACAATGAAGAAGATGCTCGAGGGCTGCAAGAACATCACATATACCGACACAACCGTCAAGATTCTCTCCGCTCTCAACGAGACAAGCACAGCTCAGATTGAGGCAATGGCTGACGAGCTCTGCAAGGATTATCTCGCTCAGCACGACGAGACCGCCAACAAGAACGACCTGACAGCACTCTTTAAGATTGGCTACGGTCTCTATGTTGTCACCTCGAACGACGGATCGCGCGACAACGGTCTCATCGTCAATACTGTTACTCAGGTAACAAACACTCCGAACCGTGTTGCTGTTACAATCAACAAGCAGAACTATTCGCATCACGTAATTCAGCAGACAGGCGTAATGAACGTCAACTGCCTTTCGGTTGAGGCTCCGTTCAGCGTGTTTGAGAACTTCGGCTTCCAAAGCGGAAGAAACACCGACAAGTTCGCCGGCTGGGAAACTCTCCGTTCCGACAACGGTCTTGTGTTCCTGCCCAAGTACATCAACGCGTTTATGTCGCTCAAGGTTGAGCAGTATGTAGACCTCGATACTCACGGAATGTTCATCTGCTCCGTTGAGGAAGCGAGAGTTCTCTCCGAAAAGGATACCATGACCTACACCTACTATCAGAACGAGGTCAAGCCCAAGCCCGAGACCGAGGGTAAGAAGGGCTTCGTCTGCACTGTTTGCGGATATATCTACGAGGGCGAGGAGCTCCCCGATGATTTCATCTGTCCGCTCTGCAAGCACGGCGTCGCCGACTTTGAACCAATCGGATAAGATTATAATTCCTGAGCCGCCGCGTTTTGCGGCGGCTCTGTTCAGGGTGATGAAATGAATTTTGAAGCATTGAAAATGAATATAATTTATGTGCTCAAGGAATCTCAGGTCAAGCTCGGTTATACCGAAAACTCCGCCCGGCTCAACTATCCGCTCGATTCACTCAACCGCCTGCTCGAGACATCGCTCACTGCCGATGAGATGGACAGCGCGCTGAGGGCTTTCTGCGAGTATGTCATGGGAGAGCTCGGCGATGTTAAGCTCTCCGACTACGAGGGGCAGTATACGTTCGTTATTCCGTCCGAGGGCACGAGGTTTGTCCATGAGAATGTGCAGGACAGCGGTTTTCTCAGCGAGTTGATTGAGCTTTTACAGAGCGGCAGGGCAAAAACAATCGACGACTTGCTCGCTGTTTTCCGAAAATACTCCGATAACGTGCGCTGCGTTGAGGCTCAGGAGGACGAGTTCAACTATGTAGTTTGGTTCGCCGACGGAAAGCCCGACAGCTTCCGTTATTGCGTTGACGTTGATTTGGGGCACATAACCTACCACCGCCTGACCGAAGGCGATTTTAACGCAATGGAATTCAAAATCTGATTGACAAATCTAACGATATGGTGTAAAATAACAGATGCACGTGGGGGTATAGCTCAGATGGTAGCCCGAGTGGGTAGCTTACGCACCCCAAAACAATTTACAATTTCATACAATTGACAAGGGCCATTAGCTCAGCTGGGAGAGCGCCAGGTTCGCAATCTGGAGGTCAGGGGTTCGATCCCCCTATGGTCCACCACCGCCGCCCGAGTTTGCTCGGGCGGCATTTCATTAACATCCCGATAAATCGTGATTTGTAGAGTACCTATATTACAGAATAACTGATTATAAGACAGATGAACTACAGGGAAGGAGATTCGAGAAAATATGAGCAAAGAGATAAAATGGGCTGTACTGGGAACAGGTGTAATTGCAAATGAAATGGCTGCAGGTCTTCAGAAAATGGGTAAATCTCTTTATGCAGTAGGAAATCGAACCTATGATAAAGCGGTTGCTTTTGCAGAAAAGTATGGTATCGAAAAAGTCTATCCGTCAATCGATGAAATGTTTGCCGATGAAGATGTGGATGTTATCTACATAACGACTCCTCATAATACCCATTATGGTTTTATGAAGAAAGCTTTGGAAAATGGTAAACACATCCTGGTTGAAAAATCTATCACTTTGAATTCTTCAGAACTATGCGAAATGATCAGCCTGGCAAATGAAAGAGGCCTTATACTTGCAGAAGCAATGACAATCTGGCACATGCCGATATACAAGGAACTGTGGAAGATCATAGAAAATGGAGAGCTTGGAAAAGTTCAGATGATAACGGTGAACTTTGGAAGCTTCAAAGATTATGATATGAAGAACAGGTTTTTTAATCGAAAATTGGCAGGTGGAGCAATGCTTGATATTGGAGTATATGCCCTAAGCATTGTCCGTAGCTTCATGGAAGAAAAACCCGAAAATCTGATGAGCCAGTGGAAGAGTGCACCGACCGGAGTTGATGAGCAGGCGACTATTCTATTACAAAATGATAAGAATCAGATGGCAACTGTAGCTCTTACCATGCACTCAAAGCAACCTAAACGAGTAATGATAAGTTGTGAAAAGGGCTATATAGAGATAATGGAGTTTCCACGTGCTGATAAAGCGATTATTACAGAAGCCTTAACCGGCGAAAAAAGGGAAATATCAGCAGGAAATACGGCAGATGCTTTGTACTATGAGCTTACAGATATGGAAACAGCAATTAATAGCGGAGATGCTTCTGTTATGAAACTACAGTATTCGATTGATGTAATGGATATTATGACAAGGCTTAGAAATGAATGGGGATTGAAATATCCTGAGGAAGAGTAAATCGGAAGTTAAATGAACAAATTCTGATTTGTTGTTTTAGAGTATAAAAAGTAAAAACCCGTCTGCTCACGCGATGTGAACAGGCGGGTAAACTATTATGCTGTCGCTATTTTAAAAATAACATTGGGCGAATTGCTGTGTACATCATCAAAAACTATCGCACAAACGGCGCTCTGTACTCTGCGTTGATCTCGCTGATCTCTTTTTCTCCGTCGATGTAGGGCTGATAAATGCTATCTATCCTGCCGCCGCCGCGATTGTCGCAGCCTGAGCAGAACTCACATTCCGCACCGCATGAGCCGTACAAAGATTTACGAATGATTTCCTCGCGTTCTTCTCTGGTGGTATCCTTAATCAATATTGATTTCATAAAGCGTTCCTCCGTTTCTTGAATAGCATTTTTCTTAATGTTAATTATTTCTGCTGAGATTGTCAAGTGTGTAATTTTTCTTCAAAGAATCACTGACTCTTTCGGCATAGCGCTTGCCGGGCTCAGTCAGCTTTTGAATTTGATATTTGATGAGCTCCGTTTCGCCGTAAAAGGCTTTCATTTCGCTCAGAACGCGCAAGCCTGATTCTCTGAGTGTTTCCTTTCCGTTTATCGTCGTGCTGTCAATATCATACAGCGCGGCGATTTTTAGGTTTTCTGCCATGCGAATTTGATTGGTATATGATAACTTGTCCTTGTAGTTCGTGTAAATCCATAGACACAACAGCTCAATGAATTGCAAATCGCGCACATCAAGACCTGACTTTGCAAACGGATTGATGTCGATATTACGCAGCTCGATATGATTTACGCCGTTTCGAACAAGATTATTCAGGCGGTTGGCTCCCTTTGGCTTTAGGCGAATCGGATAATACAGCTCGCCGACTCCTGCAAGCGTGCCGCTGTTGAGATACCGCTGAATACTTCCGGCATATTTTAAAATATCATCGTAATATAAAATCGGCGTAAAGGTGTTCCAATAGCCTTCTTTTCCGCAGCGAACGGAAGCGTAATCTGTGAGCACCGTTTCGCCGAGCCTGTCGGAGCTGAAGTAAGAGCCGTCGCAGACAGGAGAAGCCGAGAGCAGGAGGTTAATCAGCCAGCCGTATTCCAACAAGCCCTGCGCCAGCTGCAAATAAGCGTGATTTTTGAATTGAACAAAATCGCTGCTTGAGGAATGGGGGAAGCTGTATAGAAGCATTTCTTCCGAAAGCGAGTAATTAACGTGGATTCCCGACAGCGTCATTTTGTATTTGCCGTACTTTTCGGCAAGATACAGACGGTAATTATGTTTGCCCTGCTCATCGCCCTCGTAAACGGCAACGGGAATATCATCAGCGCTTTTAATAGCAGGAGGATTGGAGTACAGCCAGAGCCTTTCGCCGCGTTTATCAAGCGCCTCAGTCAGCCGCTTTGAATGTTCCGAAAGCTCGTCAATCGCTCCCTGCGCGGTGTTATGAACGCCCGTGTTAATCTCCGCCTGATTTTCGCAGAAATCCTTTACGATATGCGAATCGTTCGGGAACGGGTGCGGCGATTGCGCCATACTTCCATCGGCAGTCACGCGCAGGGTTTCGCGTTCCAAGCCGAAGGTGCCGCCCAAAAGCTGCACATTGGTTGTATTGAATATTTTTGACATTATATCACCTACAGTTTTGCGTATTCCAAAATCACTTCTTTAATTTCATTTTGAAGCAAATAGCCGGACGGAGAGGTCAACGTCCTTGCCCTTTCAAACAGCGGCGACAAATATATTTCCTCGGAATAACCGCGTTTCTTTAAGCCCTCTTTGCAGAGCTGTAAAACATCGTTTAACAATGCTTTCAATTCATCCTCGTCAACATAGGAAAGAAAATCCGCGCGGTTCATTTTTTGACGGAACTGCGCGGGTTTTTCATTTGTTTGATATATAGAAGAGTTTTTCAGCAAAGCAATCAATTCTTCCGTTTGAGCCATCAATCCGAGATGGAACGCCGCCACAGTCATCGCTTCTCCGAGCGGTTGGGTACAGGCAGAACGGAATTCCAGCGTTCCGCGTGATGTGAGGTCGGTTTGCTTGTACGTTCTGAGATACGCGATATCCTCTGCCTTTGGAGCAAAGGAACAGGCGTGATATTCACCATCGTAATACTCTGCCTCAACAATGTCGCGTTCAAGGTATTCGTCAAAGGGTATCGGATAGAAGAACAGATATTTCCCGCCGCGCTCAGTACAGAAAATACTTGCCTTGCTCAGATATTCCGTAATCTCGCCGACCGTTTTCGGCAGCGGCTCAAAAAAGCCGACGTTTTTCGGATTAATACCGTGAGGGCTCTGTTCCCAAAAATAATCCCTCACGCAAAGCAGCTCGGGAATATCGGGCAGATAGGAATTGGCAAACAGCACAGCTTTCAGCGGTTCAACGAGTGAAAACGCTTCAATGGTTTTGCAGAGGTTTTCCTCGGTAACGTCAAGCTGTACCTGAGACGCGCTTGAAAACGTACCGTAGCCGAAATACGGATGAAACCTGCCGTCCCAAATCTTACATTTTTTAAGATATCCTTCCAGCATACGGTAGCGCGGAGACGGCACATAGTTATAATCATTGATTTTGTAATTTGGGTTGACGCCCAAGCCCGTCAACGTGTGTTTGCTGCGGTTCAGTTCTCCGTTTATAAAGCTGACATAATCGCGGAATCTCGCCTGCGCCTCGTGGAGCGTGCGCACACGTCCGAGGGATATTTCAAAATTGTTGTAGGAGCAGTCGAACGAGAAAACATCGCCTGTATCGTCACATACCGCTTCGTGGCAAACTCCTTCGTCATCGAATTTATGCGGCGTAAAGCCAAAATGCTCCATTGCCTTGTGAACGGCGGCAATACTAACGGACTTGTCGGTTTTTTTACTGCTGAGATTGACAACCGGCATTTCTATTTCAATTCCGATATAGCTTGCTCGCGGCTTTTTCAGCGGCGCAATAAAGCGGTCGTATATCAATTTTTTAGCGTTCATTTTAATTCTCCTTATAATCCCGAATATGCCATATAGAGCGGCTTGTATGTGGATGAATCAAAGAAATATTCATTACCGTGATTCGTTCCCGTGTATACACGTTCACCGTTTTGATATCCGAGCAAGGTTGTAAACGGTACGCTTTCCCATATGCCGTCCGACAGCTGCTGAGTGGAAAATGTCATACCGCTTTCATCCTTTCGATAATAAAGCGAGTCGCGGAAATTAGTGTGCGCGTAGAGCAGCTCACCGTCATAAATCAATAGGTTCAGCTTGTTTTTCGGCGAGCTGCCGCGGATAATTTCATCCAAAATCTCAAAACGCTCGGCAGCAGTCAGAAAACGCCTTAACAGTGCGCCCGTTTCATTGATACGGTCGATGATGTAGAGCAGTATACGCTCGCTGTCTGTTTCGCCCTTTTGCAGAAAGATGTATTTATTCAGCCTGTCGCTTTCAAATACCGTTCCGTTGTGGATAAGCGCCCAAGTCCTGCCGCTGTTGTCGGTCGCCGTAAACGGATGGCAGTTGTCCTGCTCAACATTGCCGATGGTCGCCAAACGGATATGCGCCAAGGCGGTCTTTGCTTTGATCGGAGCGTTGAGCTTTTCTTTCAGCAATGCGCTTTTGTCGGCGCGGTATACTTCCTTCAATAATTCGGTTTTTTGTTCATTAAACAGCGCAAGTCCCCACCCGTGGGGATGTTCGGCAGAGTGGGAGTAAAACTCTCGCAAATCATTATTCAGTTTTTTTCTTCGGTTGCCCGAAAAGCCATATATTTCGCACATAAAGAAACTCCTATAGACATATATAGAAACAGAGGCGCTTTCACGCTTCTGTAAAATAAACGGTTAAGTTTCGCCGATTGACCGAGGCTTTTTTAAGCACGCAAAACAAGACATCATCATTATATCAGTACCGATGATTTTTTTCATAACAACCAACCTTAAAACCTA
>CAMHHL010000094.1 GCA_946184925.1 uncultured Clostridia bacterium
ACTGTAGCCGTGCCGACGTTCTTGTTGTTTACATAGCTTACGATGTAGTCGGTATCCGGGACAAGGGTGTAATTGTTTTCTGTATCCTTTAAGGCGATTTTCTGGGAAATAGCCTTGCCTGTGTAGGTTTTGTTCTTGATACCGCTGAGGTTGAAATAACCGATATCGTTTGATGGTTTGGGAGCTACGGGTTCGGTTGTCGCGGGCTCTGTGAAAGGCTCTGTCTGAGGCTGAGTCGGTTCGGCTGTGTCGGGTTGAGTCGGTTCGGTTGTCGCGGGCTCTGTGAAAGGTTCGGTTGTAACGGGCTCTGTGAAAGGCTCTGTCTGAGGCTGAGTCGGTTCGGTTGTCGCGGGCTCTGTGAACGGCTCTGTCTGAGGCTGAGTCGGCTCGGTTGTGAAGGGCTGTGTCGGTTCGGTTGAGCTTTCCGTCACAAACGAAGTGCTTACGCAAAGATAATTGAACTTGCTGTAGCCGTTTATGCCGCTTACCTTAGCTTCTTTGCCGTTCACTGCGGCGGTAACGGCAGTCTTGTCCTCGGATACGGAGAACTTATAGCCGCTTTTTGTTTGAATATAGATGTCAGCGTAGTATTCCTTTTCGGGAGCGAATACATCGGACGCTGTCAGCTGATTATCATTACCGTCAGACCAATTAACGCCATAAACAGTTACGCCGTCGGGAGCTGTGACTGTAGTTGTGGGATGAGCGCCGGCGGCAGGCTCGACAAGGTCGGTAAAATCTACGCTTGTAATTTCGGTCGGCGCTTTTGCGGGAGTATACTCCACGCTGATTCTTCTTTCCTTCTCCGGATCGTTTGTGGTTTCATAGGCAGTAAAGCTTTCGGTTTCGTCGTTAAAAAATGCTTTGGCGTCCGTGGTGAAGGCGTAGCCGCTGTTTGCTTCAACAATTATTCGGTTAAAATACCTCTTGCCCTCCTCAAAAACATCATCGGGGTTCAGAAGAACAGGTGTGCTGTCGGGATTGTTTAAGTACCAGTCAAAGCTCTTAACCGTAAAGCCCTCCGAAGGGGTGAGGTTATATACGGGCTTTTCTCCCGCCATAGGTTTTACAAGTCCCGTGAGGCGGATTTCGTTAATCTTTCTTTTTTCAGGTGTAAAGAACAATCTCGCGTACAGGGCTTTATCGGCGGAGTAACCAATAACTTTGCCCACATCTGCGGTTTGACCGTTGACTGTTACAGCTACGTCGGGCTTGCCGTCAACAAGAGGGAAGCGGAAGCCTTCCTGACAGTGTATATAAAAAAGTGCCTTGTACTGCACGCCCTCTTCAAATACATAATTGTCCGAAATATTAACGTCACTGACTGTTGCAAAGCGGAACGAGTCTATATAAACTCCCGAGGTGGAGAAAGGCATAACGTTATGCTTGTGTTCGCCGACATAGGGAATCTTGAAATTTGTCAATGCTACTTTTGAGACAGGGGTTAGGCTTTCAGGATCAATCAGCTTATCAAACGTGATGGTAACTATGACGTTTTCCTGACCGTTGAGCGTTGAAACATAGTAACCGCCGACACCCGCTTCTTTGCCGTTGACCGTTGCGGTTACGGCGAGTTTGTCGTCAACAACGTTAAATTTATAGCCGCTCTGCGTCTCTAAATTGAGCTGTAAATAATATGTGTAACCCGAGAGAAAGGTCTTTGAGGCTTTAACCGTTTCGCCGTTGTCGTCCATAAACTCAACCTTTTTGACTGTTAACCCTTGGGAAACAGTACAGGTAGTATCGGGATTAGCGCCTACCTCAGGCTCTTCAAGGTCGGTTATTTCAATGGTTGAGATAACTGTTTCGTCGCCGCCCGCGGACGCGGTTATCGGCGCGACAGCAAACACGCTTAAAACCATAAGCGCCGCTAAAATAAAACTGATGTGTTTTTTTACGGTTGACATAATAATGCCTCCTTTGATTTTGTTTTAGGCATATTTAGCCTATTATTCATTTTCATTATATCAAGCCGCCGCGCGTTCCACATCAGCCAAATGGATGATTTTTGTCGCCGAAAAAAGAAAAACCCGAGCAGAAGCCCGGGATTGACGGTTATTTTAGCGGCGAGCCGCAGTATTCACAAAAGTTTCCGCTGCCGGCTTGTGCTCCGCAGCTCGGACAGTATTTAATCTGCCGCACAGCTTCGGGGACGTACGCGCCGGGGTTCCGGATTATATGATGCTCCTGTGCCGTATTCATTTCCATGACCACTCGCGCGTCGTCGAGCGTTTTGCGCATAGCGGCATCATCCGCTTCCTTCAGAGCGGCGTAATTCTTTTCTGCTTGAGCGCGTTCCTCCGGCGTCATACGCGCCAACGTCTGCTCAATCTTTTTCTTTTGTTCTTCGATATAGCGCTGCATTTCTTCGCTGCTTAAATCCGTGTTTCCCATAGTTTTTCTCCTCTCGTCACGACTTCGCGTCTTTGATTACGATTCCGAGAGCGCGCGCCTCGCTGACGAGCTCGGTGCGTGTCTTGAAGCCTGTTTTTTCCATAAGGTGCTGGATGTGGCTCTTTACCGTAGGAACCGAAACATGGAGCCTTTCCGCAATGGCGGCGTTTGTGTCGCCTGTGGTGAGCTCCTTTAGAATATCAAGCTCGCGCCCGGTAAATTCGTGGTTGGTGGAGTTGCCGATATGAATCAGCGGAGTTTCGTCGGGGTAGATATGCTCTCCGTCCATAGTCAGCTCCATAACCTTTAGTATACTGTCCTTCTGTCCGTCCTTGTACCAGAAGGAATCCACGCCGATTTTCCTCGCGCGCTCGATCCACGAATACTCGGGCATAGAGGTAACAATTATTATTTTGACGCTCGGAAACTCTCGCTTTATCTCCTCGGCGGCGACAAGTCCGCTGTTGCCGAGCTCCGTCATAACGTCCATAAGGATTAAATCGACCTTGTTATTTCGGCAAACCGAGAGTGCTGCTGAGGCGTTAGTAACCGACAGAAGGTGATTAAACCCGGAGCTGGAGTTTATATAAATCTCAAACAGCTCGCGCGGCATATCCTGGTCTTCCACAATCAATACATTATAAGCCGTTTTAACCGCCTCCTTCCGCTATTATTATACGTTCAAAATCCCAAAAACACATCAGCCGATAGAATGATTCTTAAACTCCAATATCAGTGTAAACCTTTCGCCGATTTCCGTGTAAAGCGAAGCGTTCTGTTTTTCGGCGAGTCTCCCGATATTGGCAAGCCCTCCCTCGAACCGCACTTCACCGTTCGGCATTTTGCCGTCGTTAGTAAAGCGGCACGAAACGACCTCACTCGTTTTCTGAAAGGATATTTCCATTTTCTTTGATTTGCCGTGTTTTACGGCGTTGATAACCGCTTCCTGAGCGGTTATGAAAAGCAGCTCCCTCTGATTATCGTCAAGCTCCCCGGGCATTTCCCCGCGCCAAACAAGCTTTATTCCGAGCGCGCCGGAAAGCGAGTTCAGAGAATCGGTATTATACTTAACCGACTTTTTGTCGGACTCCATACACAGAAGCAGAGCGTTCCTCTCCCAAAGGGAGAAAATCCGATCAAGCGAGCGTATATCGTCCTTATCCGCCGCGACTGTGGAGAGCATAAGCCGGTTCATTTCGTCGTGAATATTCATCTTAGCCTGCAAAATCTCCTGACGCCTTACCGCGTCGTCAATGCTGAGATAATAGTCTTTAAGCTCGCTGTTGAGCCGCGAGAGCCTCTCCTTGTCTTTTTCAAGCGTTTCGGTTTTTGCGTACTCCGCGGTAATGTCAGTCGCAATCAGCTCGCGCAAACGCTCGCCGTTTAAGTCAATTTCGTTGCAGCTAAAGCGCCAGACTTTTCCGTTAACATTCAGTATATCGTCAGCAAGAGCTTCGCGGAATTGATTACCGTTAAGCAGCCTGCCGCCCGTAATATCTATGCACAGATTATTCATACAGATATTCGAGAACAGTATCATGCCGCTCTCTCGGAAGCAGCAAATGCCGCACGGCACCCTATCCAAATAAAGCTTTATTGTACGCGGTGTCACGGAGGTTTTGTCCGAGTGGATGTTATACGCGAGCAGAAGAACCGCCGCCGTCGTAAAAACAACAAACGCCGCAATCCAATAAACCCAAGAGAATCCGCACATCAAAAGGGTTAAGTCCGAAGTATTTTCAGAACCTCCAAATAACGAAAAATCAAAAATCACCTGCCACATAAAATAACAGGGAATAAGAATTACCAAAGCAAGCGCGATAAAAGCATATCGTTTTCTCACCGCGGAAAGAACCGCGCTGCCGATACTTAACAGGCAGAGCAGAAGTCCCCACAACGCAAACACTGCCCGCGCAAAATCCGAAAGCATATTAAAACTCGTCATACCGCTTCGCCTCCTTTCGGCAGAGCAAAGCAAATGTACGCAACGTTGTCCTCAACGCTCTCGTCAATCATAACTCCGGAGCGATTAAGGCGTCGCGACTCATCCTCCGGAATAAGCCGCGAGGCGTTCTCGAGCGTAAGCTTAAACATAACCTTATCATCCTGCTCGGATAAATTTACAAACACTCCGCGCAGGCTGACGTAGTTTAATTCGAGCAGTCTTTCAAACGCTTCAAACGCGAGGATAGCCGCTTCGGCGCTTACCTCGCATTCAGCGTTGTTGAAAAACTCGCCCGGAGTTCCGCAAAAGTTCAGATAACGGAGAACCTCCGACACGGATAGTCCCAGTTCGCCGATTTCCAAAACCTCACTCTCCTGCGACAGAAGCGTAAGATTAGCGTAGCGTTTTATATACGCGCCGAGCAGCGTAATCTGATTGCGGCAGCTTTCCTTCACCGCCGGATTCAACGACAGCCGAGCTGTTTTAGCTAACTTTGAAATCGCCTGAGACTGCCGCTCCGTGCGTTTCGCTATTTCGTCATATACCTTAGTGCGCTGTTCGGTTATTGTTTGCTTTTCCTTTAACTCATTTCGCAGGCGGGTAAGCTCCGCTTCCTGAGAAAGCTCTTCCTTTGCCTCGTTAAGTTCAGCATTGAGGCGGTCAAGCTCGGTCATATCCTCCTGCCAAAATCCGAAGCCGCCGGGGATTGCCATCTTGCGCATAACGGTATGGTCGTCCGTCCGCGAACCGCTTTGCATAGCGAACTGCTCCGCTGTCAGGGGCTTTGCCATAGACGAAGTGTAGACGGGTACTCCGCCTTTATCGGTAATTTGCGCTGAAATTGAAAATTTATTAAACAGCTTTCCGTAGTCCGTATTTGTCGGAATCAGCCCAAGCTGCATACAACATTCCAGAACCGCAGACGCCGTAAACACAATGACCTCGGGAAGCTCCGTAAGATAAGCGCCGTTGAGCTTTGGCATTTTACCTGTAATCAGGAGCAGGTTCAAGACCATGCCGATTAAAAACGGGATAAGAATTATCCATGCGTTTCTTTTTGAGCTGGAAACGCGGCATTTTATTATCAGAACCACCACAGCCGCAATATAGAGCGTGTATCGCCAGACCAATATGACATAGAACAGAATACCGTAGGAATAATCGTTGTTCCAATCCGAAAAATCCGAATTAAAGCAGAAAACCAACTGATGCGAGTCGTTGGTAAGAATAAGCAGTATAAAAACAACCGTTACCGCCGCCGTCCAGTACCAGCCTTTCGAAAGGTGATAGCCCTTTCCGGACGAAACCAAAAGCGAAATATAGAACAAAAACAGCGGCAGCAAAAGCATAGGCACATAGTAAAGATACCAAGTGTGCCTTGCGAGTACATCCACCTGCGCGAACGCGCTGTACTTAATACCCCTGAGCAGTATCAACAGCAGAGCCATCCACGACAGCGCTTTCGTCAAAGCCGAAAGTCCGCCCGAGCTCGTTACCCGGTGAGAGTAATACAAAATCAGGCACGAGCACAGCGCAAGCAGATATATTGTAGACAGGTTTCGCGTGGGAAAGCTGTCGGCAATAATATTTGCGCATGGAATGATATTAATAGCGAGCAACAAAAAATAAGCCGCCATGCGCTTTAATGTAGCTTTAACTTCGTTCATTACTCCGCCTCATCACGCCGAAGTATATCGTACAGCGCGTTTTGAAATTCCCAATAATATTTCGGGAAGTTATTCGAGCCGCGCGCGTGTATCGTTCTTTCTTCGTTAACCTTTGCTTCAAAGGAAAACATCGTTCCGTCAAGAACTCCGGGAGGATTCTTGCCGCAGAAGCCATCCCATTTCAGAATACTGCAATTGTTGAGTATCCCTATAATCTCATCACATTCCGCGTCAACTCTCTGCTCAAGCCTGCGGTTATCTTTGCCGTCCGAATACATAATTGTGTATCGGCTCAACTGTGCGCGGTCATCAATACAAATGATTTCATATTCTTCACTGATTCTCATTCCGCTTAACGAGAGAGTAATCTTTTCAAACGAGTTAATCTTTTCTTTATTAAACATACAAACACCCTTTTACAGTCTTGCCGAAAAAACACCATAAGTATTCTTTAATAATCCGTTTTCGTCCGACACCTCGGCGGCAACCGCGCCAGAGCCTTCCTCTTTTATCCGCAAAGTCCACCCTGCTTGGAGCTCTATTCCGTTTGCGGAATAGTAAAAGCTGTCGCCGTCAATCATTCTAAGAATATATTTTCCGTCATCACCCGGTTCGCACAGCGGGACACGACGGCTTTCGCCGAGTGCAACGTGTGAAGCGGTAGCCTTACCCCAGACGGACGTCTTTTTATTTGCGGCGGTATCGGGCAATATCCAAATATCCGCTTCTTTAACATCATCTATAACCGTTATAGTAAGGCGATTTTTAGTTTCCACGCTATTTTTCTCCTTTACGTTACAGCTTAAGTTACAGCTTAATAAAATAAGTGATGCAAGTAAACACACAACCGATATTAATATCCTTTTCATATTGCGACGCTTACCTCCGCGTTTAAGATAAACATAGATAGCATTATAATAGCATACATTTTAGAATTTTACATCAACCAAACGGACGATACGCCCTATTTTTCACGTGTATTTTTGCACAAATTTTCGGGGCGTATTTTATATAACCTGCACAGCAGACATTTTTTCTTTTTCAGCCGCACAGCCCGATTGCAGCAATGCCCCGAGATTTGGGCGATACAAGCTCTTG
>CAMHHL010000095.1 GCA_946184925.1 uncultured Clostridia bacterium
TCAACGCAATCAACGGCAAAACGCTTACGCCGTATATACACAACTACTCCGAGCCTGAGTGGAAATGGAGCAATAACTATAAGGACGCTTCGGCTGTATTCAGTTGTCAGGACAGTGGTTGTGGCGATATTCAGTATGTTGACGCAAGGGTAAGCTACGAGGATAAGGATAACCTAAGAACGTCAACGGCTGTTTGTAAATTCAATGGAAAAACCTACACCGCAACCCACACAACAAAGATTATGTGGGATGTAAAGATACAAAACAACGCTCACGGTGCTATAACAGCTGACAAAGAAAAGGCAAAGGCAGGGGATGAAATCCGCCTTGACTTTACACCAAACAACGGTTATGTGTTGAAATCATGGTCAGTAACGCCGGATGATGACAGTCAGAGCGTTGAAACTAAATCTACGCAGTTTGTAATGCCCGAGTGCGACGTTACGGTAAGCGCGGAGTTCATCCCGATTACTCCCCGAAATGAACCTTACATTGACGAAAACGGCGAGTACCACCTTGGGACCGTTGAGTACGCTGAGATAGACGGCGAGCCTTATTCGGTCAATGATGACGGTACAATAGGCGAAATGTTGGATACTGTTGAGCTTAGTTACTTTGACTTTGCTCTCATTAACAACGACAGCGAGTATCAGATTAACTACTACACAGGTCCGACTGATATTAGCGAGCTTGTGATTCCTAAAACATATAATGGCAAGCCGGTTACCGTTTTAGGCGTTGACAATAACGATACCTTTATTAATTACGGCGAAAATTCGAAAACACAATTTGATCTTGTTTTGAACGAAAATATCCGAGAGATCAAGAACCGTTCTTTCTATACGATGTGGGTAAAAAAGGTTACCGGCGACACCTCCGGACTTAAAATAATCGGCGATTACGCCTTCTCATGGGCTAACAGCCCCGATGGATATAAGCTCGATATTAAGCTCGATTATGAAGGTGAAATAGATGTAGCCACCAAAATTTTTAACAATATGAATGTAACAATGCGTCTAAAGCATGCCACAACCTTTAATTCAAATAGCTTTGGTCAGCAAAGCATCAGCTATATCTTTGCCGACGCTCATTCTTACGGTGAGCCTGTCTGGAAATGGTCAAGCGACAACAGCTCGGCGACAGCGACCTTTACCTGTACGAATTCCAGATGTAAGCATACGGAAACGGTTGACGCGACAGTTACCCTAGACAACCAAAGAGATAAAAAAATATACACAGCCACAGCTCAGCTTGACGGCGAAACCTGCTCCGACAAAAAAACGGTAAACAAGACCTTGTCAAGCATAAATGTTGCCGCTACAGAGCACGGCACGGTCACAGCCGATAAGGCCGAAGCCTACGAGGGCGAAGAGGTGAAGCTCACCATTACTCCCGACACAGGCTATAAGCTGAGTACACTCACGGTCATTGACGAAAACAATCAGGAACTAAATATAACCGACGGCAGCTTTACTATGCCCGACTGCGCCGTTAACGTTTTCGCGACTTTTGAGCAAAAATCCTACAGCATTACCTACGCGGAAACTGATTGCGGCTGGATACACGGCGCGTACTCCGCTAACTATGATGATGAGATAGAACTTAACATCACTCCCGCAAGCGGCTATGAGATAGACACACTCACGGTTACAGACGATAACGAAAATGTTATCCCCGTGACCGACAACAAATTCTCAATGCCCGACAGCGACGCAACTGTAAGCGTGACGTTTAAGAAAAGCGACCTCAACATCACCTACGGTCCCTTTGAGCACGGAACAATTACAGGCGCTGCCACCGCTCAGTTCAACGACCATGTGCCGCTCACAATCATTCCCGACGAGGGCTACGCGGCTATGAATGTTTACGCTAAGGACGATGAATGGGGAGAGCTCGCTTATATCATAGACAATGAGCTGTATATGCTGGACGGCGATGTGACCGTTTACGCTGAGTTTGTTCCCGTTACTCCCGCTCAAGAGCCGTACATTGACGAAAACGGCGAGTATCACCTCGGTAACATAGAGCATTGTGAGATCGACGGATATTATTTCGCGGTTGAAAACGGAATAGTCGGAAGCTCGCTGGACTCTGTTGAGGTATCCTACTTCGATTTCACGGACAACGGCGACTCATATCAGATAAATTACTATACAGGTCCGACGGATAATCTCACAGAGCTTGTTATTCCCAAGACCTATAAAAACAAGCCGATTACCGTTCTCGGAACGGATAACAGAAGTGCTTTTATAGAAAACTCCAACCCGAAGCCGCAGTTTACTCTTACTCTCAACGAGAACATCGAGGAGATTAAGGGCTACACATTCTACACAATGTGGGTAAAGAAGGTTCAGGGTGATACGTCTAACCTCAGTAAGCTTGGTGACTACGCTTTTTCCTGGGCAAACAGTCCAAACGGCTATACGCTTGATATCAAGCTTGATTATGAGGGGATCATATCTGCGGGCAGGGGCGTATTCAACAATATGACCGTCACGGCGCGCTTGAAGCACGCAACAGCTTTCAACCGCAGCAATTTTATGCAGAAAAGCATAACCTATGTTATTACCGACGACGCTCATTCCTACGGAAATCCGGTATGGACATGGGCTGACGATTACAGCAGCGCTACAGCGAAATTTACATGTACGGACTCCCGCTGCAAACACGAGGAAACGGTTGACGCGGCAATTACATCGGAGTACGAAAACGGCGCGCCGAAATATACTGCGACGGCTCTCTTTGAGAATAAAACCTATACCGACGTAAATGCTCTGAGCAATCTTCTGGACGCTTCATACTATCCGGGCATTAACGCAATGGACGCTCTCAGACTCGATAATAACCTCTTCGCGCTCCCGGGCGAGCTTGTATATACCAAGGCAAAGCTACTCGGCGTTCAGAAAAAAGAGACTATCAAGACCGACACAGCCGGAACAGGATTGAGATTTGTAGCAGAGTTAAGTTCAGAGTATGTTAACAAGGAGAATGTTGACTACGGCTTTGAGATTGTTAAGACTTCTAAAAACAATACAGCTGAGTTTAATACTGTCGGCGGATTTGGTATTATGCAGAATCTGATAAATACACACAGTGATAATATCAAGTCAATCTCCTGCAAGAATACCGATAACAATATCGTATCCGACTACGGCAACAGAAGCACAGACACAACGTACAAATATGTAACCCTTGCTATCAATAACATTGACGCCGATCAGGGTATAGCGGTTCGCTTTTACGTTGAAATAGATGGAGTGAGGTATTATTCCTCCTATACAAATTCAACAGGCGATACATTCCGCGGCTGCTGCGCAAGCTGTGAAACGCTTGAAAACGCGGTAGGTTAAGGAGGTAATTGATATGAAAACTTTATACAGAGCTCCTGAAATCACAGTTGAAGAACTCACAAAGCGCGACGTCCTCTGTTCATCGGGCGACACAGATATAAACCCGAATGTTTTCGATAATTCTAATCTTGACGGAAACAGGGCAGGAACAAAGGGACTCGGCGGAATGAAAAACGTGCTTTAGGGCAATACCGCACAATTCAAGGCGCACGGCTTGCTTGAATATTATTCCGTCAGCTTGCCCAAAAAATTTGCCTTAATAACAGATATGCCTCGCAATCCGCGGGGCATATTAAGCATGATTGGATAATGATTTCTTTTTTGGGTAAATAAAATGAGAGTTTTTACTCATCGGCCGCGTATAGTGTGATACTAATGTAGCTTCATTTTCCCTTTATTAACTATAAGTAAGCCCTCATTCTGCATCCTTCCGAGTTCACGGGATAAGGCGCTGCGGTTTACGCCGAGGTATTCGGCGAGGGCGGTTTGCGTGAATGGAATCTTTACATAGCCGTCCTTGTCCTTTGGAAGTGTGCGGAGATAGATAAATATGCGATCACGCAGGCTTTTCTGGCTGAGTATTCTTACCTTTTGGTTAAGGATAAGATTCTTTTTAGCAAGGCTCTTTATCAGGTTTCTCGCAAGAATATTTCGTATCGGAGACTTGTCCGCAGCCGCGTAAATCATTTCCAAATCAATAAAAAGCACAACGCTATCTTCAACAGCTCTGACTTGAACAGGGCTGTTTTTTGCGTGATTGATGACCAAGCCTTCACCAAACAGATAACCGCCTGTGAAGGTATGCATTGTTATTTGGTCGAAGTTTTCGTTCTGGAAGGAACTCTCGATTTTGCCCTTCAACAACAATCCTGCATATTGTATCGTTCCGCCGAGTTGAACAACATAGTCATCCTTTACGACATTTTTTATACGTCCGTTCAACAGCTTGATTGCGTCGGCAAGCTGTTCATCTTTTATTCCGTCAAACAGGTAACATTTGCGGATAGAGCAAATGTAATCTTGGTTTGTAAGCATCAAAATCACCTCATATTAAGAATATCATAAATTTGTTGCTGTGGCAACAGCTTTTTGGCGATAAATAAATTATGATATATACAAGAGGTGAGAAAAATGATTAGAAAGATAATCAAAATAGATGAAGAAAAATGCAACGGCTGCGGCGCTTGCGCCAACGCGTGCCACGAGGGCGCGATTGATATGGTTAACGGCAAGGCAAAGCTGATGCGTGAGAATTTTTGTGACGGCTTCGGTGATTGTCTGCCGAGTTGTCCGACAGGAGCAATTACCTTTGAGGAGCGCGAGGCTTCCGAATATGACGAAACAGCAGTAAAGAAAGCACAGGAGGATAAGAAAATGGAAATGCACAATCATCAGGGCGGCTGCCCGGGTTCAAAGATGATGACCTTTGAAAAGCCCGAAATTGAAGAAACACCTGTCGCAACAGGCAAGCCGGTATCAAGGCTCAACCAGTGGCCTGTTCAGATAAAGCTTCTGCCGACAGTCGCACCTTTCTATGACGGTGCAAAGCTGCTGATCGCCGCTGATTGCACCGCCTACGCCTATGCCAATATTCACGAGGAATTTATGAAGGGCAAAATAACCCTTATCGGCTGCCCGAAGCTCGATATGGTTGACTACACCGACAAGCTGACCGAGATTATCAGCAATAACGACATCAAGAGCGTCACCATTGTCCGTATGGAAGTGCCGTGCTGCGGCGGCTTGCAGAGAGCCACGGAGCAGGCGCTCAAAAACAGTGGAAAGTTCATTCCGTGGCAGGTCGTGACGATTTCAAGAGACGGTCAGATTTTGGATTAAGGAGAAGATACTATGAGCTATACTGATTGGAAAAACAAAACAAATTCGTTCAAGAAAATCGACGTGCGCGGTATTCAGGGCAACTTCTTTCAGGGACTGAAAAAGCAGGCGATGAACACCCCTGTCGGCGAGGGCTTGGAGATCGTGCAGAGCTTCGACCCGATCCCGTTGTATGAGGTGATGGAACAGCTTGGTTTTGAGTACCACACCGAACAACTCGGTGACAGCGAATTTCACGCTTATTTCTACCGTACCGAGCAAAAGCAGGATAACGGAGAAATCCCGATGCGCCCTGCCGCTCTCACCAATATGCCGCTGATTGACGAAGAACTCGGTAAGGTGGCTGTGCAATTCTGGGACGTCACCTGGAACAACGAAAAACGCCACCTTCCTTATGAAACCCGCCTGCTCCTTTCGCTGACCAACGCCGTCGGCGCTGGCAGAATGAGGCAGGCGACACGAGAGCTTGTCAAGGCGTATATCTACGGCTTGGATTCTGCCGCGCTCGATGATGTTTTCGAGCTGCTTGCGTGGAATCAGGGTATCGGCTATTTCAGCTCCGAGATTGCGCCGTCAACGCTTTTCAAGGCGTACAAGACCATCAAAAATGCGGAGAGTAAGGGCAAAAGCCGTGACGAGATCAAAGCCGTGTTGATGGAAAACTTCGGCGAGAAGAATCCCGATGTGAAGGTGATGTAAGTTGAAAGAAAAGACAGGAAAAGTTTTTTGTATCGCAGAAAATAATCAGCCCGTAGCAGGCTGCACCATTTCAAGAGAAATCTATGCAAGCGGACAGGACTATATCTCCTATTTCTCCCTTGCCGAGAACACCGACATCAGCGCGGAAATTTACAGTTATCACAAGCTGTTGATTCTCCACGAGGGCGGTATGGAAGTCTATACAGACAAGGACGTTTTTACGCTCAAATCGGGTGATTGTATCCTGACGCCGACTGATATTCCCGTCGGAATGAGGACAAACACAAAAGCGATTTATACAGAAATATCAATCAGGAGGAACACGATGAATAACGCAATCAAAGCAGGAGAAGTATTCAAACTCGCGGAGCTGTTGCCTTATCAGGAAGGCAAAATTATCAATATGGACGTCGCTCATAACGAAAAGATGAAGTTCGTGATTATGAGCTTTGACGAAGGCACTGGGCTTGCCGAGCACGCCGCTCCCGGTGAAGCACTGATTTTCGCTCTTGACGGTGAAGGCGTTATCGGTTATGAGGGCGAGGCTCACCCAATCAAGGCAGGCGAAAACTTCAAGTTCGCTGCCGGCGGCAAGCACTGGGTCAAGGCAAACGGCAGATTTAAAATGGCGCTGCTGATAACATTGGAGTAAGCTGAGGTAACAACATGCAGCATTATCGGCATAAGCTCAAATGCTGCTGTTTCCAAGTAAACCTAAATGAACGCACGCTGTCCGAGTTGCAGCGTGTTTTTTGAAAATATAAAGTTGTTGCTGTGGCAACAGATAATCCTACCAATACGGTATATAATATAATCAGAAAAGAAAAGGAGTGATTACTATGGTAGAAATAAACAGCAGAAAAGCCGCTATTATCGGCTGTGGATTTGTA
>CAMHHL010000096.1 GCA_946184925.1 uncultured Clostridia bacterium
AGCGCAGATTGGTAAAGCCGTTCTGTTTTGCGTAGGTTTCGAGTATCCTTTTTTGAGATGAGATTTGTCAAGGGTATTTTCTGCCAAAGTTGTAATTTTCTTTCGTTCAAAAAAAACAAAACCGCCGAAAAAGCTGTAGATTTGCTCTGTCAGCGATCATATGTTTTTTCGACTGTCATTTAGTACAACTCAACCCATTTATGTACTGTCACATTAACAATGCCAGTCCTCGTAAAACACATTTAGCAATATAACTTTAATATAAAAATATAACAGAAAATGCTGCCAGACCGGAGCTTAAGTTATTGAAAAAACGGTTGTGACAATCATATAGCTGTCTTGAATCTCTGCAAAAATATCACCGTTCATTTTGCGCATCAGGGTGCGGCAGATGTACAGTCCCAAGCCGCTGCCGCTGTTACTACCCGTATTGGAGCCGCGCCAAAAGCTGTCGAAGATGTGCGGCAGCTCGTTTTTGCTGAGTGTGCAGCCGCTGTTGCGGATATGGATGAGCTGACAATCATCCTCCCTTGAAAACGCAATGCGTATTCTCTTGCCGTCGCCGTACTTGACGGCGTTTTCGATAATGTTTTGCAGCACTTCAATGCTTCTCTCCAAATCGCCGGAGAGAATATGGTCGGAAAAAGCGTCTACAGCGAAGTCGATTTTCAGCAGGCTGAGCTTATCGGTGTAAAACGCCTTGATTTTGTCGATTAGCGCCGACAGATAAAACTCGCCGTTGTTTACCTCTAAATTCAAAAAATCCTCGCTTGAAGTTTTTACAATGCCGTCTACATAGCCGCGGATATCCTCACATTTTTCCGTAATGCCCACGGCAACCTCTTTCTTTTTTTGTTCGTCCTTGTACAAGCCCTTTTCAAGTGCTTTTGCGTACAGCTCGATTACACCGAGAGGCGTTTTGATATCGTGCGAGAGCGAGAGCACCATCGTTTTGTTCTGCTTTTGCAGGGCAAGCTCGGCGGATCTTTGACTTTCCAGCTTCTCACGCAGCAGATCAAGTCCCCATAGGAATTTGCCGAAATATTTACTTTTGCTGTCCTTTAGCGGCGCTGTCAGATTTCCCTTTGCAAGCTCCGTAGGATAAGCGCTGATTTTCTCAAACGGACGGATGATTCTGATGAACAGAAACAAAAGCAGCAGCAGGACAAATGCCGCAGTCACGCCAAAGCAGATGTTAAAGGACGTTATCGCCGAGGTATTGTCGGCTTGGTAGGAATAATCAAAGCGGTAGAGCTTTCCGCCGATCTCCTTGACAAGATAGTCGCTGTCGCCGCCTTGAAAGCCATTTTCCTGAATCTCCACGTTTTTGATATAACTGTAATCGTTGAGAGAGTATGGCTCTCTGTTTTCGATTCTTGCGGCGATCCTTTCCGCTTCAACACGATAAGGGCGACCAGCGTCGCCCTTATTCTCGTTATGTAAAATGATATTTGCGCCCGTAAAAATCACTGCAAGGACAGCGATGACCGCAACTGCCAACTTGATAAAGCTTTTCATCATTTACCTCTCGTAGCGGTAGCCCACGCCCCAGACCGTCACAATATGCTTCGGTTTTTTGGGATCGGCTTCGATTTTCTGACGCAGCCACTTGATGTGTACCGTCAGCGTTTGCGGCTCGGAAAAGCTGTCAAAGCCCCAGATCTGATTGAACAGATAGTCCTTGCTAAGCGTTTTGCCGCTGTTTTCCGCTAAAAGCAGCAGCAAATCAAATTCCTTTTGTGTCAGGTCAAGAGGTGTGTTTTCTTTGAACGCGATCCGCTTGCTCTTGTCGATTTTCAAAAAGCCGTCGGAGATCACATCGCTCTGATAGCGCCGCGTGAAGATTCCTTTGATTTTGGCAAGCAGAATGTCGATATCGTAGGGCTTTTCGATGTAATCATCCGCGCCGAGGATCAAGCCGTTGAGCTTGTCGTCCTTCTCGGTTTTGGCGCTGACAATGATGATCGGCGTATTGGCGGTCTCGCGTATTTTTCGGCACACGCCGAAGCCGTCAAGCCCCGGAAGCATGATATCAAGAATGACAAGTCTTGCGCCGTCTTTATCAAAGGCACACAAGGCGCTTTCTCCGTCTGCGCAGTGCTTTGCGGAATAGCCCTCCGCTTTTAGAAAATCGCATAAAAGCGTTGCCATTTCAAGATTATCCTCAACTACAAGAATGTCAGTCATTATTGTTCCCTCTTCTCGTGTGATAACGTCAACCGACAAACAAAGCTATCTCGCGTAAACGCGTTGCTATCTGTATAGCCGACTGATAGTCCGCGAATTGGCTGTCGGGACACCCGACCTACCAACCCTGCTCCATAAGCCAGTTGTTCAGGGCGCGTTCTCTTGTTCTTTCGTCTTTTCCGCTTAAATTATACTCTCCCTGAATGTTTCCGTCAACTATATAAAGCACTCTTGAGCATTTTGCAGCTACCTTTGCGTCGTGGGTGACCAGCATAACGGTTGTGCCGTCCGCGTTTATCTTGCACAGCTCTTCCATTACCTCGTTGGAGCTTTGGCGGTTGAGCGCGCCTGTCGGCTCATCGGCAAAAATCATCTTTGGCTCGTTGATCATACTGCGACAGATACACGCCCTTTGCAGCTGACCGCCCGATACCTCGTTGATGTCGTTGTCGGCGATTTCGATGATGCCCAGCCTGCGCATCAACTCCTTGCCGCGTTCAAGCTTTTCCTTTGCGGAAAGCGTGTTTGCCTTTGACTGTCGTGCAGGGAGAATGATATTGTCGAGCACGCTCAGATTTTTGAGCATATACATCTGCTGGAAGATAAAGCCCATCTCGTCGAGCCGCAGCGCAGCAAGCTCGTTTGGCTTCAGTTTGGAAATATCCTTTCCGTTAAACAAAACCTTGCCTGCCGTCATTCTGTCCATTCCCGAAACGGTGTAGAGCAGCGTGGATTTGCCGGAGCCGGACGGTCCCATCACGGCGACCATCTCGCCCTCGTCAACCGAAAAGTTGACATTGCGCAGCACATTGTTTTGTCTTTTGTTGGTGATATATGTTTTACAAAGGTCGGTTACTTCTAAAATTTTAGCCATGATGATGCTCCTATTCTACAGAATTGATTTCATTTGAATTGACCTTGCGAACCGAAAGTGCGGTCAAAAACACGCTGAACACAGTAGTCGCAAGTACGATTGCCGGATAGATAACGAAGGTTTTTAATATATCCATATCAAAGATAATATTCTTAGCGCCCATCATTTGGAAAATGCCGCCTGTCGTCAGCTTGCCTATAGGATCGGCGAGTGCGACCGAGAACAAAACGGCGGCAATCATTACAATTGCGATCCTCAATATCTGCCAAAGGATGATCGAACGGTTTTTGAAGCCGATCGCTTTCAGCATGGCGATCTCGCCGCGCTCCTTGGTGAGGAAGGATTTTTCCATCAGCACCGCTACTAAAATATCGATCAGAATGATGACAGGCAGCAGCAGCCCTGTTACTCCGTCCATCATACCGCCGACTCCGCCGACGCAGTAATCAACATAATCGCCCGCGTTCATCACCTTGTCGTCGGGGTACATCTCCTTTATCGCTTCTATTCTTTTCTCGATTTCTCCGGTGCTCGGATCGTCATTAAAACGAATCTGTAAATCGTTTAAACCGACAAGGTTTTGAAAGCTGTAGGTCTGACCCGGATACATACGTATGTTATTGCCCATGGTCATCATCGTTTGGTAAACAGCCGTGATCATACATTCTGTTTCGCCATCAGGCGTTTTGACTGTGACGGTATCGCCGATTTGTGCGCCCAATTTATCGGCGACAATGTAGGACATAGCTATCTCGTTTTTGTTCTGCGGCGCGGTTCCTTCCAGATACATATACTCGTCGGGGGTCATATTGATTCCCTCCACGCCGTTGGTTTTTAACTCTGTATCGCCTTTGGTGACGATAACGGTTGAGATCACTTCCACAAAGCAATCCGCTTTCCAACCCTTTTCCGAAAGGTCGGATTCTATCTCAGATATTTTTTGGTTCAACTTTTCTCTGCCGTCCGCAACCATGTATTTTTCGATCGAGCCCGATTCCACAAGTGCCGCGTCACACTGAGCCATATTTATCCAGTTGAGCATCTTGCTGCTCGTCATCGTTGAGGAAATATTCAGACCGACCATCAGCATAGAGATTCCGACGAAGAAAGTGAACAGCATTATCAAGAACCGCTTGGGACTGCTGAGGATATCATTGACCGCCATAAAGAACACAGGGCGCACAGGCTTTTTGCCCAATTTGATAACGCCCTTTTTCTTGTATCGCTCGCCTGTTGTTCCGCTGCGAACAGCGTCAACAGGCGTGAATTTTTTCACTTTGCGCGTGCTGAGATAACAAAACAGCACGATAATACACACGACCGCTGCCGCGCAAATAATTCCCAGCAAAAGGCTGTTGCCGTTCTCCATCACGATGCTCTGCGATACCATTTTAAGCAGCATACTGCCGAACGGGAATGACAGTGTCAAACCGATGGTTGCGCCTAAAACGGAAATCGCCAGATATTTCACCAGATACAACGAGCGGATCTTTCCGTCGGGAATACCGATCGCCTTCATGATGCCGATTTGACGGTATTCCTCGCTGAGTGTAAAGCTGATGGTAAAGCGCAGGATCACGACCGCGATAATGATCAACGCAATGCTGACCACGAGAAGGATACCGGCGATGACCATTTCCAAAATATAAGTAAACTGTAGCATGGATCGGTCTAAACTGAACGCTATCGCGTCGCAATCGTTCAATGCTTTTTCAAGCGCGGGAATGTCGTTGGTATCAATGAAGCTGAGATAAAACAGATACGGCTCGAGAGGTTCGGCTTTTTCAAACGCCTTGTACTCGTTTTCGGAAATCAAAAACCTTGCATTTCCCATCATTCTTGATCCGAGCACCGCGTCCTTGAGCGTGTCCTTGACCGTAAAGGTGCGCGTGACATCCGCTACGGTAAGCTCGACCTTGTCGCCGACCTTGGCATTGCTGTTGTCAAGAAGAGACTGACGGACATACACCTCGCCGTCGGCAACCTCGGTGATCTCATTATCGCTGCCGTCAAAGTACCTTTGTATTTGATGAGACAGACAGCACACCATACTGGTGTTAGCGTTCTGGCTGTCCTTTTCCTTTGCGTGTCCGACGAACTTGTGTCCCGAGAGAAAAATACATTCCTCCTGCTTAAAGTCCGTCACGCCCTCGGCGTTCTTGACCGCGTCGGCAGCCTTTACGGTTCCTCCGCTTCGCTCAAAAACAGTATAGTCGCCGACTCCCGCCTTGTCAAAAAAGCTGTCGAGCGAGCCTGTCACCGCTGTCAGATTCATCACGCTTGAAGAAATGAACATCACCGACATTATCACAAATAACAATATGATAACGTTCATTGTTTTTTTACGTTTCAGGTCGCGTTTTAAGATGTCAAAAAACATACGCCTTCTCCTTTTCTGCCTTTTATTGTATCACAAAATCCGCTTTTGTGAAGCTTGCAGATCAAGTATAGCGGAGAAATTATTAAATAATCCTTAAATCAAATTATTTCTCTTGACAATAGTGCGAATTTATCGTTCCTGTTCGTGAGATTTTCTGTTTTTCTGCTGTTGATGTGCTTGTTTGCGCTGTTGATAAACACATTCACGGACGGCGGGCATATTGATTTCGTCATCGAGCTTGCCGTCGATCTCGCTCCTGCTGCTGAAAAATGTGCTGCGAGAAAAGTGTTCGCCGTATGCGTCAGAAATTTGGCTAAGAGCGTTGTGCTCTTTGTCGGATCGGATATCCAAACGAGCCTTTCCAAATTCACCCTCGTTAAATTCTTTGGCTTGCTCCTTGTACTCGTCATACTGCCGTAAAACTTCGTTCAGCTCGGCGGTGTATCGCTTCTCTCGCTCGTCCAACTCAGCTAAAGCAGATTCCAGTCTGTCGAAGCTGTCGTTTATCGTTGCAACATCCTTATCATCGGTACGCTCCATAGTTTTTAACAAGCGAGCTTTTTCAAATTTGAGTTCTTCTATTTCCTCGGTCAGCTCGGCAAAACGGCGGTCAAAGTTACGGTGTGTTATCACCTTAAGAACGGGAGTGGACTTCTTTTGCTTTTGAAGTTCCTTACGTTCTTTTTTCTTTGTCGAGATTTGCTTGACAATACCCTTGTAGCTTTCGTAAGCTGCTTTCAATCCCTTAAGAAAATCGGAAACAATTCGCTTGCCGATCTGGGTATGCCGGATATGATAGTTGATGATGATCGCTTTCTCCCGCAAAGATTCCATCGCTTCGGCGAGAGTGGGGACGGTATTCTTGACTGCCTGCGAGATTTTGGTAAACGCCGCTTTCAGTTCAAGGAGCACAGCGTTATCTGCTTTGATTTGACGGTTAAGCTCACAGCGGTCGGCAATCAAGCCGCGGCGTTCCATCGCCTGTGCAACATAACCTTCATGGATCGTCGGCTGCTCGTCGATACCTCTGGCGGCGTTATTGCGGTGGTCGATGTGAGCGTCGGAGCGATTGGCTTCATCAAGATGTTTGTTCGTGATTTGCGCCCAATTCTCACGCCAAACGACAAGCTGCTCGTCGCTGTTCCAACGGGCGGTAATCGGATTCTGCCGTCCGAATTTCGTGCTTTTTGGATATTTGTTGGCTCGCTCGTAGCCGTGTCGCTCCGCTTCTGACGGTGGCATATACACCTTCTTTTTGCCGACATAATATTGATA
>CAMHHL010000097.1 GCA_946184925.1 uncultured Clostridia bacterium
AAGTCTGTGACAAAGACAATTAAGCTTATAGTAAAATAATTATAGAATTAATACAAGGAAACTGCTATGTAACGCTGCAAAATGATAAAGTTTCGCCGGATAACTTAAAATAGCAATAGCATAAGCTCCTATAAAGCAAAAAAACAATTTTTATTCTCAGCTCAGTTTGCTGCTGCGCAGCAACGAGCTGAGGTGTTGTCCAAAACTTGGTTTGGGTAACAACACCCATACACCGGAGATGAGTAGCGAAAGGCGCGCAAAGCGCGCCTTTCTTGGCTGTAAAATCATCCATTCGGCTGATGTGGAACGCGCGGCGGCTTGGTATAATGAGAATGAATAATAGGCTAAATACGCCTAAAACAAAATCAAAGGAGGCATTATTATGTCAACCGTAAAAAAACACATCAGTTTTATTTTAGCGGCGCTTATGGTTTTAAGCGTGTTTGCTGTCGCGCCGATAACCGCGTCCGCCGCAGTCGAAAGCGGTACAGTCGGCGACTGCGATTGGTATTATTATCCGGGCACCCATTCTCTTTACATCAAGAACGGTACCAAGATAGAAGCTGACAAGGACGGAAACTATCCGTGGCGTACCACAAAATGGAAGGGCTTTTACGACGAGATCGAAGAAGTAAGTATCCAAAGTGGTATTACGGAAATCGGTGCATACGCGTTCGATACCAGCGAGAAGATAAAGTCCGTCGAGCTTCCCTCAACTCTTAAAAAAATCTATGACTGTGCGTTCTATCAGTGCACAGGGCTCGAAAGCATCACCCTCCCCGAGGGACTTGAAAAAATCGATTTTCAGGCTTTTTATCGCTGCACCTCGCTTACAAGCGTATCGATTCCCGCAAGCGTAAAGGAAATCGGATACCACGCCTTTAACCGCTGCACAAGCCTGACCGAGGTTGAGCTTCCCGACGGCATCAATGCCGATATAAGGCAGGGAGCTTTCTCGAGAGTAGGCTTGACATCCGTGTATATTCCCGCAAGCGAGGAGGGGCTCTCAAACTTCTCGTTCGGATATAACTGGACCAAGGACGACGGCTATACCCGTGTAAACGACTTTACAATCATTACCACCAAGGGCTCGTTTGCCGAAAGCTACGCCAAAATCAATGACTTCAAGGTCAAGTATCTTATCACAAATGTTGATTTTACAAACGTTTTAGAGCCCGAGGTAGGCAAGACAGTAGATTTCACCTTCACCGCGTCCGAGGGCTTTACGGTTAGCGGATACAACGGAAGCAACAAGATCGAATGGATAAACATAACGGACAACAAATATGTTACATCGGGCGAGAAGTTTGAAGAAGGCAAGGAGTACGGCGCGTACTTCA
Organism: uncultured Clostridia bacterium; assembly: GCA_946184925.1. Lineage (GTDB taxonomy): Bacteria > Bacillota > Clostridia > Oscillospirales > Acutalibacteraceae > Ruminococcoides. The sequence continues at coordinate 1,341 of CAMHHL010000097.1, forward strand.
CCATCACTGCCGACAGCAATCACGCCTTCGCCGTAAAGAACGGCGCGAGCGCGGTAGCCGCTACGGTAAACGGAAGCAAAGCGATTCCGGAGAACTATACTGACGAAAGCCCTGCTTCGACGATCCGCATAAGACGCAGATTCCCCCCGATTTACGCGCCGAACACAATCTCGCAGGTTGCTGTTTCTAACATTGTTGAGCCCGTAGTCGGCGCTCATCCCGTTTCGCAGGCAATTATTCCCGGCAATATGACGCTCGTTGCAATGAACTGGATGGAACAAGGCAAAAGCAATATAATGAAATCCACCGACATCTTCGAGTACGGCAAAACATACTATGCAAGAGTGTTTGTCAGAGCTGAATCTGGCTACAGGTTCGCCGTAAATTCGGAGGGCAAGACCACCGTTTTAGCCGCAATCAACGGTCAGAACGCGTCTGTCGGCAGCGCCGCGGGATATGAGCAATATGAAGAAATAAGAATTTACCGCTCCTTTACTATGCCCGAGGCTTCGGGCGAGCCGATAGAAATCTCCTCGGTTGAATTCAGCGAGGTTCTGGCTCCGAGAATAGGCGCGCAGGCAAGGTTCACCTTCCTTTCCTCCGGCGGCTTTACGGTAGTGAATGACAAGGTGGATTGGTACTGCAAGACCGATAACTACAACCTCCAGAGCGGCGATACGTTTGAGGAAGGTAAAAAATACTCGGCTTACTTTGAGATAACCGCCAGTGATGGCTTTAAGTTCGCCGTTGATTCACAGGGTAAAACTGCCGTTACATCCAAGGTAAACGGCAATACAGCGGAAACTCAAACCCTGGGTTCGTATGACGCGACTCAGACTATCCGTGTTAAATATGAGTATGCCGCGCTTCAGCCGACGATCGTCTCCAAGGTAGCTATCACAGACCTTGTTGAGCCCGCCGCAGGCGCAAACCCCGTATTCACCTGCACCGCGCCCTTTGGCGCTGAGGTCAAATCCATTGAATGGATTGACGGCACCACAGGCGTCTCCCTTTCTGCCAAAAAGACATTCCAGTCAGGTCACGAATACTATGCTGAAATCAATCTTAAAGCCGCCACAGGCTACAAGTTCGCTGTTGACTCGACAAAACCCTCACAAATCAAAACCGCCGTTACCTCCACCGTAAACGGCAAGGAATCGCGCTCTGTCTCGTGGGACCACCTTGACGCGGAGAAGGAAATTACAATCTATTATGATTTCGGCTTGCTCATCGACCCCGACAACCCGACAGTGCTCACAAAAACTCAGTTTGTTATTGATGAGCCCGTTGTAGGCGAAACTCCCTCTTACGGAGCGCGTTCCTATACCGGTATCGACAGCACCTCTGTAAGCTGGTACAACTTTACAGACCAGCGATATATGGATATCGGCGAGACTTATGAGTACGGCAAGAGATACAGAGCCTTGGTTTTCTTTACAGCTGATTTGGGTTACGCCCTCGCTGCGGACGGAGATATGCCGACTATAACCGCTAAGATTAACGACAACGACGCCACCGTGCTCAAGGTTTCGAACTGGGAGCCCTCTTACGGAGCCGCGGCGATGTATAGCTTTACTACTCCCGACGATCCCCGCGAGGTAATCTCGAGCGTTGCCTTTACAGGCGTTGTTGAGCCTGCTGTAGGCGCTTCTCCCGACTTTACCGTTTCAGGTCCTTCGGGTATAGAGTATAAGTTAGATTGGTATAACAATACAGACGAAAAAATCATGGACGAATCGGACAAATTTGAATACGGCAAGGTTTATATTGCCGACGTATTTATGAAAGCCGACTCAAGCCATAAATTCGCTGTGGATTCCGATGGCAAGTACACGTTTACCGCTACTATCAACGGCGTTAAAGCTACTGTACTCAGTTACAACCATTACTACGAAGCTTTCGCCTCGTCCAAGAGCTTTACAATGCCTGACGCTCCCACCGAGCCTACAACGGATACAGAAGAATCCTCGGCTACAACTTCTACCGAGGAAACAACCGAAACCGATGTTACCGAGCCCACAACGGACACCGAGGAGACAACTCCCACCGAGGAAACTCAACCCACCGAGGCTACCGAACCCACAGAGCCCACCGAGGAGAAGGTTGCTTTCTCCTACCTCCCGAGCGACGAGCAGCAGGAAGCGGGCAACAGCTTCAAGCTTATGGTACAGGACGACAAGGGCAATATGACAACCTACGATATGACAGCCACGGAAGAAAAAATCAACGGCGTTACCGTTTACAAGGTCGAGATTCCCGCAGGCACCAATATCACCAAGGTTTATTATCAGATTTATGACGGAACAAAGTGGGTAAGCCAGTTTGCCACCGATCCCGCTCAGGTTGAGGGCAAGGTTGTCGGCTCCGACGGCGCTGTAGTTGAGGAGCAGACTTCTCCCAAGAAGCTGAGCGACGCCAAGATCACGGGTATCAAGAACAAGACCTACACAGGCAAGGCTATTTCTCAGAAAATCGCCTTAAAGGATACAGAAAACAATTACACCCTTGTCCCGAATACCGACTACATCGTAAGCTATGTAAACAACAAGAACGTCGGCACGGCTACAGTTATTATTACGGCTGTGGGCGATTATGAGGGCTCAATCATAAAAACCTTCAAAATTACAAAGGCAGACAACCCGATTAAGGTTACGCCCGTTACAAAGAGCGTCAAGCTAAAGGCTGTAAAGAAAAAATCCGTCACCGTCAAGGGCGCGGTCAAGGTGACAAAGGCTCAGGGTAAACTCGCTTGCAAAATAACAAGTGCTCCTAAGGCTGTCAAAAAGTACCTCAAAATAAGCTCCAAGGGCGTTATTACAGTCAAAAAGTGGGCTAAGGCGAAAAAGGGCAGCTACAAAATCAAGGTCAAGGTAACCGCCAAGGGCACATCCAACTACAAGTCAAAGTCTGTGACAAAGACAATTAAGCTTATAGTAAAATAATTATAGAATTAATACAGGAGTGAATACTATGAAAAAACTTATCAAAATCACAGCCGCCGTTATGGCAGTGCTTATGTGCTGCGCGGTTTTCGCCGCTTGCGGAGGCAACAAAGACACCGCTCCAAGCGGAGATAACTCCTCCGCGGCGGAGCCTGCCGAGGTAAAAACCGAGACTTGGGGCAACATCACAGTCGCCGTTCCCGACGGAATGTCGCTCAAGGGCGGAAGCATCGTTGATGAAAAGGATCCCAACGTTGTCAACATCTCAAAGGATGATAACGCGACGAATTATTTCCTGATTACAATAAACGATGATGAGGACGGCGTTAAAGACGGAATCGAGATGACTCGTGAAGGAAATGACGGAGCCAAGGACATCAGCTTTGACGCAGGCGAAAGCTGGACAGGCGTAAGCTATGATTACTCGGGCACAGCGGTAATGCAGATTTACGCTGAGTTCAACGGCAGATTCGCCGTTGTACAGAGCTACGGCTTCACTCCCGATGATGATGCTGCAAAGTCTGTTCTCTCATCCCTCAAAGTTGCCGCAAACTAAAAACCAATACAATTAATTTGTTCTCACCCGAGAGTATAACCACTGCATTGCGAATTAGTTTCGCAGTGTAGTGGTTTTTGTTTAAATTTTCAAGTACATGGACATCATCAAGATGAAGGGAAATCTTCGGCTTCAGTCCGCGCGCACTCCACATCCCTCGGAATGATGTTTCTTTCTCTGCCGGAGCGGTGTTCGCAAACCGCTTTTTAGCCTCATTTTCCTTGTACTGAGACCACTGCTCATACACTCTCCAAGAGTTGGAAATGCTCCTGATTTTGAGTCTTGGCTGCAATTGGGCTGTATATATGTATAGCATAGGTCACATGCTGTGCGGATTGTATAAAATACTGTCTGAAACTTTGTGTAATAAATCAAATGAAAAGTATAATAACAATATGGTAAAATAAGTTAGCGGCATATTTTTATAACATAATAGTAAATTGCATACATCTTACACATGCATAATTTGTTTTGCGTACAGTTCGTCGTGCATAGAAATAGCGTCGCAGCAACGGGGCAGTGTATTTTTGCGTGGCTTCGACCGCGCATTTTTGTTAAATGAGGTGGATTTAAAATGAAGAGTATTTGTAAACCCATATCCTTTTTGTTAACTTTGGTAATGTTGTTTGGTATCATAACAAGCGCGCCGTTTGTTGTAAGCGCTTCGGAAACAAACAAAAGCCAAACAGCAACCGCTCAGGAGAAACCCGATGAGAAATCGACAAAACCTGATTTAGAATCTCAAAAAGGTTTAGAATCTCAAAAAGGTAGAGAAGCATCTTCAAGTGCAACGGAAGCCTATGTAGAGCGGAATACCAATCAAGCGGAGACAACAAGTTTGTTATCCGCTGATGTTGATATTACCAATTATCCAACTATCACAAAATCCACTGGAAGTACAGAGCCTAAAAAGAACGCAGCATCAAAAAAGAAGAAAAAGACCATTGTTGCGACAGGTCTGAATACTCAGGATGGTTTTATCTATACTGTAACTGACGAGACTGTTACGATAACCGGCTACATTGGTTCATCCTCAAGTTTAACCGTACCTTCCGCGATTGAGGGTTATCCCGTTACTGCAATCGGCGGCAGCGCCTTTGCAGGCTGTACGGGACTTACTGAAATAGTAATACCCGAGTCCGTAGTATCAATCGGGGAAGGCGCGTTCACAAGGTGTACGAATTTGAGCAGTATAACTCTGCCGTTTGTAGGAGAGAGGGCGTATAAAGACGGAGACGGTCAGCATCGTTATCCGCTTGGATTTATCTTCGGTTCGGAGAATTATGAGGGTGGAATAGTAACAGATCAGAATTATTTAAACGCGCGAAATGGTTACCATATCAAATCAAGCAAGGTATATTGTATCCCCGAATCCTTGGATACAGTAAGGCTTATCGGAAGCAACCCTATACTCGATTGGTCGTTCAGCAATCTTACAACAATAAGCAATCTGTATATCCCCGATACGGTCGATACAATCTGCCCTGACGCGTTTTCCGGGAATACGGGCTTCAAGAATATTTATGTAGAAAGCATGACGGATTGGTGCTCAAAGAATTTCTATAACAGTACGTCAAATCCTTTGTGCAATGGTGCCGATTTATACATTGACGGTAAAGTTGTAACTGAGTTTACCGTTCCGGAAGATGTAACAGAAATTAAGAACTATACGTTCTATAAATACACAAATCTTAAGAGCGTAACACTTCATGAAAATGTAACTTCAATAGGCGTATGGGCATTTGGTGAATGTACAGGAGTAAAAGAGCTCAACATCAATAACAGCCCTGTAGCGATTGGCGGATGTGCCTTTGCGGGGAATACGGGACTTACTGAAATAGTAATACCCGAGTCCGTAGTATCAATCGGGGAAGGC
>CAMHHL010000098.1 GCA_946184925.1 uncultured Clostridia bacterium
AATGTCAACGCTTCTTTTATCTTGATATCGGCACCGACATAGCAAGTCAGCAGGATATTAACATTCTCAAAAAAGGTTTCAATTCTGTTTGTATATCTTCCTTTGTCTTTGATGATATACGCCTGATTGCCGTTTATGGTAGTTTCCTTATATTCCTTTACGTTTTTAAGCAGCTCAGTTTTACTGTTCTTTTCGGGACGTATAAGTAAAAACGAAATATAGTTGTCAGAGGAATCAATATTCTTTTCGTATTTTATATCACCGCTGTTTTTGGATTTTTTAAAGCCTTTTGGAATTTTTACATTTAGCTTTACATACTTTGGCGATTTGCTTGAGGACTTTGAATCCATTTTCAGCTCAAGCCCGTATTCGCCCTTTTTAGAGGCAAACATCGGGAGAAGCTTGTTAACAGCGAATACTGAGGACGGAATCAGCGCGATTATAATAATCGCGGCTACTATTGCCTGCGCGGGATGTTTCAGGTGAAACCTCTTCTTTTCAGTCAGTTTTGCTTCGTTAATTGCCGACTGAACGCTGTAATGAAAGCGCTCGGGCGCGGGTTTAAATGCTGATTTAAGATTTTTCATATTTGTCATTCCTTTCAGTTTCCCGAATGATCATTCTGTATATTAGAGCATTTGGAAACCGAAAAGGTTCATTTTATATTATTTTACAACATCCTCAAACTTTGCGCCGACGAGCTCCGCAGCCTCTTCGGGGTTTAGCTCAACCTGCAAGCCGATTTTGCCGGCACTGAGGTAGATTGTGTCGAACAGCACGGCGGTCTCGTCAAAAACCGTTGTGAACTGCGACTTCATTCCGATTGGCGAGACGTTTCCGCGTGCGTAGCCGCAGGTTTTCACGAGATCCTTGACATGCGTCATCTCGATGTTCTTCTCGCCTACCGCCTTTGCCGCCTTTTTGAGGTCAAGCTGAGTGTTCACCGGGATATCAAACACGTAGTATTCGCCGGACTTTCCCTGAGCAACAAGCGTCTTGAAAACCTGCTCCGGGTTTTGCCCCATCAAAAGCGCGACCTCGTTGCCCTCGACGGCTTCCTTGCCGTGGGGGTATTCGTGCACGGTGTATTCAATTTTCGCGGTATCAAGTATACGCATTGCGTTTGTTTTCGTCATAAGGCTCACTCCTCGCTTTATATTACCACAAACAAACGCCCCGCGCAATGCGGAGCGTTTGCTTTTGGAAAACAAGGGTACACAATAATGATTATTTGACTGCCTCGAAGGCTTCCTCAAGGTCAAAGATGATGTCGTCGATATGCTCTGTGCCGATTGAGAGGCGGATTGTGTTGGGACGGATCCCCTGCTCCTCGAGCTCAGTCTCGGTGAGCTGGCTGTGGGTTGTTGAAGCCGGGTGAATCGCGAGCGACTTAACGTCGGCGACGTTGGCAAGCAGAGAGAAAATCTGAAGATTGTCGATGAACTTCTTTGCCGTCTCATCGTCGCCCTTAATCTCAAAGGTGAAGATTGAACCGCCGCCGTTCGGGAAATACTTTTTGTAGAGGTCGGAGTAGCCGGAGCTTTCGAGCGAGGGATGGTTCACGCGCTCAACCTGCGGATGGTTAGCTAGGAACTCAACGACCTTCGCGGTGTTGTAGGCGTGGCGCTCAACGCGGAGCGAGAGCGTCTCGAGCCCCTGCAGGAAGATGAAGGCGTGGAACGGCGAAAGCGTCGCGCCGGTGTCGCGCAGAAGAATCGCGCGAACATAGGTGACGAGCGAAGCGCCGGGAGCCGCCTCGGTGAATACAGCGCCGTGATAGGACGGATTCGGCTCGGAGAACTGCGGGAACTTGCCGCTTGACTTCCAGTCGAATTTTCCGCTCTCGACAATCACGCCGCCGATTGCGGTTCCGTGACCGCCGATGAACTTGGTTGCGGAGTGAACGACGATATCGGCGCCGTACTCAAACGGTCTGAGCAGGTACGGAGTGGCAAAGGTGCTGTCGACCACAAGGGGAATATTGTGGGCGTGAGCCACAGCCGCGACCTTTTCGATGTCGATGATATTTGAATTCGGGTTGCCGAGCGACTCGATATAGAGCGCTTTGGTGTTCTCGTCAATCGCGTTTTCGAACGCGCCTTCCTCGTCGGGGTTGACGAACTTGGTTGTGATTCCGTAAGCCGGGAGCGTATGCGCAAGAAGGTTGTAGGTTCCGCCGTAGATTGTCTCGGCAGCTACGATGTTCTCACCTGCTTTGGCGAGCGCTTCAATCGTATAGCTGACGGCAGCCGCGCCGGAAGCAACCGCGAGAGCAGCCGAACCGCCCTCGAGAGCGGCGATTCTCTCCTCAAACATGCCCTGGGTGGGGTTTGTGAGTCTGCCGTAGATATTGCCGGCGTCGCGGAGCGCGAAGCGGTCGGCGGCGTGCTGACTGTTATGGAACACATAGGAGGTTGTGGCGTAAATCGGAACGGCGCGCGCGTCTGTTACCGGGTCGGCAGTCTCCTGACCGATGTGAAGCTGTTTTGTTTCGAATCTTAAATTTCTATCCTTTAATGTTGACATGGTAATACCTCTTTCTTGATTATATTAGTTTTGTTTTTACGAGTGCTGCGAATTACATTCGTATGGTATTACAACATCGGTTTACAAGGTGGTACATAGCGTTTTCCTTTCTTAGTTAACCTATCTGTTTAGTAGGCTTTACATATATAATACCATATTTTTTCGTTTTGTCAAGCTTTTTTTATTTTGCCGCTCTTAATTTCTTTCAGCTGCGCGTCGGAGAGTGAATAAAATACTTGAAAAATGCAGGGCGATTATGTATAATAGAAATGTTATGAAATCGTATATTTATGGAGGTCAAAATGGCTAACAATAAAAAAATGGTCGAAGCCATCACCGGCAGAGATGAGGACTTCGCCAAATGGTATACCGACATCGTTAAAAAAGCCGAGCTCGTCGACTATTCCGGCGTGAAGGGATGCATGGTTTTCCGTCCCTACGGCTACGCAATCTGGGAAAATATCCAGAAGGACATGGACAGACGCTTCAAGGAAACAGGCGTCGAAAACGTCTATATGCCGATGTTCATTCCCGAAAGCCTGCTCCAGAGGGAGAAGGATCACGTCGAGGGCTTTGCGCCCGAATGCGCGTGGGTCACAATCGGCGGTCAGGAGAAGCTCACCGAAAGGCTCGCCGTCCGTCCGACCTCGGAGACATTATTCTGCGAACACTACAAGAAGGTCATCGGCACCTACCGCGACCTTCCCAAGCTCTATAATCAGTGGTGCTCCGTCGTAAGATGGGAGAAAACCACACGTCCGTTCCTGCGCAACTCCGAGTTCCTCTGGCAGGAAGGTCACACAATGCACGAGACCGCCGAGGAAGCCAAGGAGGAAACCCTGAGAATGCTCAAGGTTTATGAGGACTTCTATCGCGAGACGTTGGCAATTCCGGCTGTTGTCGGTCAGAAAACCGAAAAGGAAAAATTCGCCGGAGCCGAGGCTACATACACAATCGAGCCGATGATGCACAACGGCGTCGCTCTCCAGGGCGGCACCTCGCACTACTTCGGCGACGGCTTTGCGAAGAGCTTTGACATCAAGTTCCAGGGACGCGACAACAAGCTCCACTATCCGCACCAGACCTCATGGGGAACATCAACCAGAATGATAGGCGCGATTATCATGGTTCACGGCGATGACGACGGACTTGTTCTTCCCCCGAGAATCAGCCCGATTCAGGTCGCAATCATTCCGATTGCAATGCACAAGGAGGGCGTTCTTGACAAGGCGAACGAGCTCAAGGCTCAGCTCTCAAAGGTTTTCCGCGTTAAGCTCGACGACAGCGACCACGCTCCGGGCTGGAAGTTCTCCGAGTACGAGATGAAGGGCGTGCCGGTAAGAGTTGAAATCGGCCCCAAGGACATCGAGAAAGGTCAGTGTGTAATTGTCCGCAGAGACACAAGAGAAAAGCAGTTTGTTCCGCTCGGTGAGCTCGAGTCCGCAATTCAGAAAACTCTTGACGACATTCACGAGGCGATGTACAACCGCGCCCTTGAAAATATGAAGGAAAAAACCCACGTTGCGACCACATACGACGAGTTCGTTGCTCTCGGCAAGGAGCAGGGCGGCTTTATCAAGGCTATGTGGTGCGGCGACAGCGAATGCGAGGACAAGCTCAAGGAAGTCACCGGTGGAGTAAAGAGCCGCTGCATTCCCTTTGAGGAAGAGCACCTCGCCGACACCTGCGTATGCTGCGGCAAGCCTGCGAAGCACATGGTTTACTGGGGCAAGCAATATTAATTTAGGTTCAGAGGTCAGGGATATCCTGCTTCTGAAACTGTAGGAGTGAAATAAATGCCGATTAAGGTGCAGAGTAATCTGCCTGCAATCAAAATTCTTGAGGGAGAGAACATTTTCGTTATGGATGAGGCGCGAGCCGTCACCCAGGACATCCGTCCGCTGAAAATCGTTATTCTCAACCTTATGCCTACAAAAATCATCACCGAAACTCAGCTCCTCAGACTTCTCGGAAACAGTCCGCTGCAGGTCGATATTGAGCTGCTCCAGACTGCAACCCACGAATCAAAAAACACCTCTCACCGCCATCTGACCACCTTCTACAAAACCTTTGACCAAATCAAAGACCAGAAATTTGACGGTATGATTATTACCGGCGCTCCGGTTGAACAGATGGATTTTGAGGAGGTTGACTACTGGGACGAGCTGTGCGAGATACTGGACTGGGCAAAAAAGCACGTCTACTCCACCTTCCACATCTGCTGGGGAGCTCAGGCGGGGCTGTATCACCGCTACAAGGTCCGCAAGTATTCGTTCGAAGAAAAGCTCTCCGGCGTGTTCAGACACAAGATTCTCAATCCGCTCCATCCCCTGCTCAGGGGCTTTGACGACAGCTTTGTGATTCCGCATTCGCGCTACACCGGCGTTGTCAGAGAGGACATCGAGGCTCAGCCTCAGCTTGAAATCCTCGCAAGCGGCGAGGAAGCCGGCGTGTCCATCGTTTGCAGTCGAAACGGCAGAGAGTTCTACATTCTCGGTCACGCCGAGTATGACCGCGACACTCTCGCCGGGGAATACTTCCGGGATATCAACAAAGGTCTCGACATAAAGGTTCCGGTGAACTATTTCCCGGATGACAATCCGATTAAAAAGCCGAGAATGGAATGGAGGAGCTACGCCTCGCTGCTGTTCATGAACTGGCTGAACTACTATGTATATCAGCAGACGCCGTATGACCTCGAGGATCTCAAGAAAATGATGTATGACTACTGATTAACCGGTCGGACAACTGAACCGCGGTTCGGTTGTCCGTCTTTTTCTGCCTCAAACTGTCCTTTAGTTTTTACGCAAAACTGTATATTTTAAAAAGACAGTTGTTCTGCTAAAATACATTTCATACGAAAGGATATGATTTCTATGAAACGCATTGTGACAATTCAGGACATTTCGTGCCTGGGAAAATGCTCACTCACTGTGGCGCTGCCTGTCATTTCAGCAACAGGTGTTGAGGCGGCTATCATTCCGACCGCTGTGCTCTCAACCCACACAATGTTCAAAAACTTTACCTGCAAGGACCTCGACGACCAGATTTTACCTATCGCGGAGCACTGGAAGGACGAAGGGATAAAATTTGACGCGTTCTACACCGGCTATCTCGCCTCTGCTCAACAGATTGACAAGGTAATCACCCTAATCAACGAACTAAGGCAGGACGGCAACCTCGTAATCATCGACCCGGCTATGGCTGACAACGGCAGGCTTTATCCGGCATTTGACGAGAATTTCCCCAAGGAAATGGCAAAGCTCTGTGCAATTGCGGACATAGTTCTGCCCAACATCACCGAGGCTTGCTATCTCACCGGCACACCATACCGCGAGGAATATGACGAAGCATTCGCAAAGGAAGTTGTCAAAAAGCTCGCTTCGCAGGGAGCGAAGAAGGTTGTCCTCACCGGAGCCGCATTCTCGGGAAAATACGGCGTTATGCTTTACGACAGCGAAAAAGACACATTTTACACATATTTTCAGGATAAAATTGACGCGACGTTCCACGGTACCGGCGACATTTTCAGCTCAACCTTTACCGGACTTCTTGTCCGCGGAAGGACAATCGAGGACAGCATCGCGATTGCCGCCGGCTACACCGCCGAGTGTATCCGACTCACAAAAAATACACCCGACGCAAACTGGTACGGTGTTGATTTCGAGCGCGCTCTCCCCTATCTTATCGAGCGTCTCGACAAATAATTCTGCATTCCACTTCTTTCCTGATTTGACTTACAGGGAACCGGCTCACGCCTTCAGGCATGAGCCGGTTTCCGTCTTTTTATATCTCTACCCTTTTGGCTTGAGTGCTCCTTTCAAGCGTCAGGTTTGAGCTGTGTAATGCTATCCTATCATTCGTTTTTTATCTCTGCCCTATTACCTGCGTGCTCCTATCAGGAGTTTGGTTTGGGCTGTGTGTCGCTGTCCTATCAAACGTCCTTTAAGTTGTAAGTTGTAAGCGGTAAGTGGTAAGTTGTGGTCGAGTAGATAGG
>CAMHHL010000099.1 GCA_946184925.1 uncultured Clostridia bacterium
GGTTTCTGCCCTGATTGTTTCAGCACCCACTACACCGACAAAAACGATTTGGACGAAAACGGCAAACCGAAAGAAAAACCAATCAAGCCGCTGCCCTATACCGACATTGCAACTGACCACGGGTTTAGCGATGCGGATACGGCAAAAAGAGCGTGTAAAAAAGCACTGAATACTATCAAAGCGACATTTAAATAAGCGTAATAATTTTTCTGAAACGTTCAGCGTACTTTTTTGCCTCATACGCTCCGCCGTAGTTGCGTATCGTGTAAACAATAACAATATCGCTGTTGTCTATCATCCAACGGTTGCGGGCTTTTATGGCGGCTTTATAGTGAATCCCCGCTAATTCGTCTGGGATTATTATATCGTCGTAAAGTGCGACGTAGTAATCCCTGTTAGTGTTTATATCGTTAGTGAAATACGGCTTAACACAAATCAGTTTAATCTGCGTATAGTTTTTCTTCGCCCTATGAATAGCAGAAGAAAACAGGCTGTCAAAATCTCCCATCGCTCCCGTGTAGAATATCTCACAGCCTTGTTGTATAGCTGATTCTATTGCTTGATCAAGTTTATCACTTATATTTTCAAACACATTTCTGTGTCCAAAACCGCAACACGCTTTCTTCATAGCCGCCTCATTAGATATATATTAGATATATTATGTGTCTATATCGAACATCATACCACATAATAGGCATAAAATAAAGTCATAATAAATATGAAACGAGGTTTATTTATGGCTGTTAAGAGTTTATCTATACGAATTGATGAAGAAATGCTCAACAAATTGCACGTTGTCGCTGATTATGAAGGTCGCTCGGCAAATAGTCAGATATTAATTTTGATTCGTGACGCGATTGAGAAGTATGAGGAAAAGCACGGGAAGATTGAGATGTAATTGAAAGCACTTGGTTGTTTTTTTTAACAATTGAGTGCTTATTTAATGTGAGTATAATAGCTTTGTTTGGTGGTGTGGATTATATGCATAGTAGTATTTAGCGCTAATCGCGTTGGAATCGTTGATTTTTTCTTATCATTTGATATAATTAAAGCAAAGTTTAATGTATGAGGTAAACTAATATGAAGAAAAAGTCGACTAAGGAACTGTTAGCGGAGTCTTTTCTAGAGCTGGCAGAGAAGAAGCCTATCAATAAAATAACCATTGCGAATATTGTAGAGAACTGCGAGGTAACTCAGCCTACATTTTACCGATATTTTAAAGACAAGTACGATATGATCGCGTGGATATACGCCCGGCTTGCCGGTCAATTTATTGAAAAAATAGGTCAGAACGGATATGTATGGAAGGATACGATTTTGGACGGTATGAGGTTTTATGCCGAAAACCGTGAGTTTATGGTGAATGCCTTAAAACACACCGGCGGGCGAGATTCATTTATGTTCCAGATGTCCGAAATGAATATTGAGTTCATAAAAAACGAAATAAAGAAAAAGCTCGGAATTGAAAATTGTCCTGAGGATTTGATATCCGTCACAAAGATATATTGCTACGGTACGAATCAGTATCTGTATGAATGGCTTACAGAGAAATCGGACGTATCTTTTGAACAGGCAGCGCAGTTTATGGAGAAGAGTATGCCCGATATTTTGAGACCGTTTTTGTGTGAGTAAAAAAACTTTATAATTTGGCAAATTTATAAAGTTATGTTATAAAAATCATAAATTATAACGTGACTTGAGGCGGATTTTCGGTTAATATATAGTTGTGCACAACAAGACACAGCACAGCAATAATCTACTAAATAAAAAATCAGGAGGTTTTTATTATGACATTAGAAGAAAAGATCAAGATGCTCAATGATTATGCAATGGCTTGGTATTCCAGCTCGCAGGCTGATTATATTCACGAGGCAACCTTCCGCGCGCAGGGCTTTGGAAAGTTCGCGGATTTATGCAAAGGAGAAGCTGAAGAAGAGCTGGAGGAAGCAAGAAAATGCACAGAAAGAGTCGTTGCCCTTGGCGGCAAACCTGTGTTTGGATGCTTTGAACAGCCGATTTTTAGTGAAATTAAGGATCTCCTGAAGGACTGGGACGACGGCTTTAAGGAGCAGCAGGGCGTTGAAGAGCTCGAAAAGATTGCTGCCTCCCTCACGGATGACTCTATCACCAGAAAGCTGGTAGAAAGCTTTGTTGAGTGTGAGTCAGAGCATAGGGCTTGGGTGGCAAAACATCTGGGCATTATCGAAAGAATCGGCTACGAAAACTATCTGATCGAGCAGCTCGGCTAATAAGAGGGAGAAACAGTCATGAATGGTATTGAGAGAGTTTATCAGTTTTTAGATGAGGTTCATACCTACTATCTCGCTACTGTTGAGGGCGACCAACCGAGAGTCAGGGCGTTTGGTACAGCTCTGCTGTATGATGGAAAGCTCTATATCCAGACCGGTAAGGTAAAGCCCGTTTCCAAGCAGATTGCAGCTAATCCGAAGGTGGAGATATGCGCTTTTAAAGGCGGCAAGTGGCTGCGTATCGCCGGAGAGCTTGTCAACGACGATAACCGCGACGTTAAAGTTGCTATGCTTGACAAAATGCCGTCATTGAAAGCAATGTACAGCGCTGACGACGATAACATGCAGATGCTGTATTTCAGGAACGCGACAGCAACCTTCAGCTCATTTACGGAAGAACCCGAAGTGATTCAGCTTTAAGGAGAATACCATGAACGAAAGAGAAGTTATTTTAGATGCTATGAAAAAGGAAGGCGTTCCGCTGAACGCCGGCAAGGTCGCGGAGCTGACAGGTCTTGACCGCAAGGTTGTAGACAAGGCTTTCGCCGCTATGAAGAAGGACGGCACCATTGTGTCTCCCGTAAGATGCAAGTGGGAACCCGCTGAGAAATAAACTGTACTTAAGGCTGGCGTTGCGCAGTAAGCATACGTCAGCCTTTTTTCTAAAAAGATGAAAAGGAGTAACATTATGTATGATGTGATTTTTATAGGAAGCGGTCACGCCGCATGGCACGCTGTTGTAACGATGGCGCTTGCGGGAAAGAAAGTGGCGGTAGTCGAAAAGGATTTACCGGGCGGAGCTTGCCCGAATTACGGTTGTGACGCGAAAATTCTTCTTGACGGTCCGTTTGAGTATCTGGAAGGCTTGGAGAGATATAAGGGCTTGTGTATTGACCAAAACGGCAGTATCGACTGGAAAAAGCTGATGAACTACAAAAAAGAGGTGATCGGCGTATTCCCAAACGCGCTTATTGATGCGTCCGCACAAATGGGTATTACCTTTATCAAGGCAAGCGGTAAAATCCTTGACGCCCACACCGTTCAGGCAGGAGATCAGACAATTGAGGGTGAAGCAATCGTTATCGCAACCGGTCAGAGAGACGCGCAGCTTGGTATTACTGGAAGCGAATATGTCCGCAACAGCCGTGATTTTCTGTCCATAGAGGAGTTGCCCGGGCATCTCATTTGTATCGGAGCGGGTGTTATCTCAATGGAATTTGCTTCAATGGCGCTGACCGTCGGCAAGAAAGTGACCTTCATTGAGTTTGCGCCCCGCGCGCTTTCGGCATATCCTGAAAAATATGTGGAGAAGCTCGTTGCAAAAATGAAAGAACAGGGTGCAGAATTCTATTTTAACGAAGCTGTTACAGCTGTGGAAAAGACAGATAATTGCTATAAGGTCGTAACAAAGTCAGGGCTTACCGTCTGTGGAGATTATGTACTCGGAGCTACAGGACGCGTCGCAAATTACGAGGACCTCGGGTTGGAAGAGCTCGGAATTCAGGCAAGCCGCAGAGGTATCACGGTAGACGACCACCTGCGCACGAGCGTTCCGAGCATTTATGCAAGCGGAGACGTTATTGATAAATCCATCCCGAGATTAACTCCGACAGCAGAATTTGAGTCAAACTATCTTGCATCGCTTTTGCTCGGGGAAACTGACGCTCCGATTTGCTACCCGAATATTCCTAATCTGGTGTTTACGCTACCGCGTATTGCTCAGGTCGGCATAAGCGTAGCAGAGGCTAGAAAGGATAATGATAAGTATCGCATTGTAGACGTTCCTTACGGAGCACAGAACGAGTGGATTGATAACAGAGAAACGGATATCGAGCTGACCTATATCTTCGATAAAGATAATTACCTTGTCGGCGCGGCAATCTACGGCAGTGAGGCAGGCACTTGGATTGATTTCATCACACTGATTATCAACAAGAAGATTACTGCTGCGGATTTGAAGTCAATGATTTTTGCTTTCCCGACGAATACCTATATGCTGGTGAATTCATTACTCCCGCATCTAAAAAAGTGATATATGATGAATACAATAACACGAAACGTCAATAATGTCCCACGTCTTGAGGAGCAATTCTGTTTTCCTCTGTATGCGTGTGCAAAAGAGGTAGTTCGGCAGTATAGAAAGCCGCTTGAAAAACTCAGCTTGACCTATACGCAGTACATCGTGATGCTGGTGCTGTGGGAGCACGGCGGTATGACAGAGGGCGAGCTCGGCAAAAAGGTACACCTCGATTCGGGAACGCTCGCGCCGCTGTTGAAGCGACTCGAAAAGCAAGGGCTTATCAACCGTATCCGCCCTGATAATAATGAGCGAAAGCTCTTTCTAACTCTCACTAAGCAAGGCGAAGAACTGAGGAACAAAGCGGTCAGTGTTCCTCGTGAGATGGACGGTTGTATTCCGCTTACGGACGAGGAATTGACTGTATTAAAAAAATTACTTGATAAGGCTCTCGTAAGTATGGATATAAAAGCGAAGGAGGAAACAAAATGCTTGAAATAGGAACAAAAGCGCCGGAATTTACGCTCCCCGATCAGAACGGAGAAATACACAGTCTGTCGGACTACAAGGGAAAGAAAGTGATTCTGTATTTTTATCCGAAGGATATGACAGGCGGCTGCACCAGTCAGGCGTGCAGCTTCCGCGACCGCTATCCGCAGATAACGGAAAAGGGAGCGGTGGTCCTCGGTGTGAGCAAGGACAGCATAGAATCCCACAAGCGCTTCGAGGAAAAGCACGGACTGCCATTCACCTTGCTTGCGGATGAAGAATTAAAGGTCATTACCGCGTATGATGTTCTGAAGCCCGGAAAAGACGGAAAGCCCACCAAGAGCCTCATTCGCTCCACCTATCTGATCGACGAGGACGGGATAATCATCAAGGCTTTTGGCGCGGTCAAACCGAAAGATAATGCCGATCAAATGTTGGAAGCGTTAGTATAGAGATCAATACCATACACTGATAAAAGGAGTTGCATATCATGAAAAACAGAGTTTGTGAAATATTAGGAATTGAGAAGCCGATCGTACAGGGTCCCACCTTCTGGCTGACAGACGGCAACTATGTCGGCGCGATCAGCAAAGCAGGCGGCTTAGGCGTGCTGGGCTTCAACGCGGGACAGAAGCAGTCCGTCTATACCGTAGAAGAAACCGTTGAGAATATGCGCCGTGAGGTCAAGATCGTCAAGAGTATCACCGATAAGCCTTTCGGCATCAACATCGGTCCGACAGATCCCGAAAACGATAAGTTCACGCTGCCGATGCTCGATATGATGAAGGAGGAAGGTATTCACGCCGTCGTATGGGCTTCGATGACATTTGACGAGTACTGGGTAAAAGCGTGCCACGAGCGTGATATCAAGGTGATTTACCGCGCGCAGACACCGACCGCAGAGGACACAGAACGAGCGATTAACGCGGGCGTAGATATTATTGTCGCCACCGGTTTTGACGAGGGCGGCACCGTACCGAACAAGGTTGTCGGTACCTTCTCGGTTATCCCTATGATAGTGGACGCTGCGAAGAGCAGAGTTCCCGTGCTTGCCGCAGGAGGTATTGCTGACGAAAGAACCGCACAGGCGGCAATGGTTCTCGGTGCGGAAGGACTGTTTGTCGGAACAGCGTTCCTGCTTGCAGAGGAATCAATCGTAGCAAAGAATATCAAAGAGCAGGCAGTCGCGTCCGACGCTGACGATCTGTTGATGTACCGCACAGTTCCGGCTTACTATCGCTCTTTGCCGGGTGAGCTTCCCGAAAAGCTGCTCGAAATGAGCAACGCCGGCGCGAGCGAGGAAGAAATCTACAAAGCCCAGCACGCCTATGACGGTATGCGCGACGGTATGCTGTTCGGCGATTTGAGCAAGGGCTTTGCGTCCTTCGGTCTCGGAATCTCACTGATTCATGCGATCGAGCCTGTCAGCGTGATCATGGATCGACTGATGCGCGGTGTGGAAGCTGCGGCAAAATAACAACGGAAAGATAAGGCTGTCAAATTGAACTGCATCCCGTCAAGAGGACAGAGAAATAAATAAAATAATTTTCACAAAA
>CAMHHL010000100.1 GCA_946184925.1 uncultured Clostridia bacterium
GTGAATTATTTTATTCGTTTTCTTAAGTTGTTGACATTGCCCCCAAGGGAAGGCTTTCACGTGCCCGACCGTATCAATATGCTGCTTGCGCAGCAAGCATAGAAATATTTTCGGCGCAGCGACGTTGTTTTCCTTTCCGACCTATCTACTCGACCGAAACTTTCAACTTTCAACTTTCAACTTTCAACTTCCTGCTTACATCTTACAATTGAAAAACCGCCGCGGCTATGGTACAATCAAGATATAATTTAAAATCCGAGGTTTTGAAGTATGAAAAAGTACATCATTGCCCTCGACGAGGGCACCACAAGCGCCAGAAGTATCCTTTTTGACAGCGATATGAACGTCGTCAGCATGGCTCAGCAGGAGTTTCCGCAGTATTATCCGCGCGCCGGATGGGTAGAGCAGAACCCGATGGAGATTTACGCCACCCAGTACGCCTCGCTCACCGAGTGCATCGCGAAGAGCGGAATAAGCCCGGAGCAGGTCGCCGGAATCGGAATCACAAACCAGCGCGAGACCGTAATCGTCTGGGACAAGCTCACCGGCAAGCCGGTCTACAACGCGATTGTGTGGCAGTGCCGCCGCACGGCTGACATTTGTGAAGAGCTCGAGCGCGAGGGTCACGGCGAATACATCAGGAGCATCACGGGGCTCAGGCTCGACGCCTATTTCAGCGCGACCAAAATCAAGTGGATTCTCGACAACGTTGACGGAGCGCGCGAGAAGGCTGAGCGCGGCGAGCTGCTTTTCGGCACGGTTGACACGTGGCTTGTCTGGAAGCTCACCGAAGGACGGGTTCACATCACCGACAGAACCAACGCCTCGCGAACCATGCTCTTTAATATCAATACTCTCAGCTGGGATTCCGGGCTTTGCCGGATTTTCGGCGTTCCACGGTCAATGCTTCCCGAGGTCAGGTCCAGCAGCGAGCTCTACGGCTGTATGAACCTCATGGGCGCCGAGGTTCCGATTTGCGGAATCGCCGGCGACCAGCAGGCGGCGCTCTACGGTCAGGGCTGCGTCTCTGCCGGAGATATGAAAATCACCTATGGCACCGGCTGCTTTTTGCTTGCCAACACGGGCGAAAAGCCGGTTTTCAGCAAGAACGGTCTGCTCACCACAATTGCCGCTACAGCTTCGGGCGAGCCTGTCGCGTATGCTCTCGAGGGCAGCGTGTTCACGGGCGGAGCCGTGATCCAGTGGCTTCGCGACGAGCTCAACCTGGTTCACGATTCAGCCGACAGCGAATACTTTGCCGCAAAGCTCAAGGATAACGGCGGTGTGTACCTTGTGCCGGCGTTTGCAGGGCTCGGCGCGCCGTACTGGGATATGAGGGCGCGCGGAGTGATTGTCGGCCTCACGCGCGGAACAGGGCGCGAGCACGTCATTCGCGCGGCGCTTGAATCAATCGCGTTCCAATCCAACGACGTAATCGACGCAATGCGCGAGGACGCCGGGCTGAACATCAACTCGCTCAGGGTTGACGGCGGAGCCTCGGCGAACAACTTCCTCATGCAGTTTCAGGCGAATGTCTCGAACCTCGAGGTCGTCCGCCCGGTTCAAATGGAAGCTACCGCCGCCGGAGCCGCCGAGCTTGCCGGCAGAGCGGTGGGATTTTTCGGCGACAGTTCTCCGTTTTCGGGCGAGGTTCAGAACACCTTTGTGCCGTATATAACCGCAGAAGAAAGGAAAAATCTCACCGACGGCTGGAACGATGCCGTCAGAGCATGCAGAGGTAAAAACAATGATTGAAATAAAAGACAGAAAATTCCCGTCAACCGACGGCACACATCAGCTCGTCGGAAAAATGTATATTCCCGAAACACAGCCGAGGGCGATATTCCACGTTGTCCACGGAATGACCGAGCACATCGGACGCTATGAAGCTTTTTTGACCGAAATGGCTGAGAACGGATATCTTTGCGTCGCCTATGACAACCTCGGCCACGGCAAAACCGCCGCCAATGACAGCGAGCTGGGCTATATAGCCAAAAAAGACGGCTGGAAAATTCTCGCCGAGGACGTCTGTTCAACCTCACAGATTATTAAGAAGGAGTACCCGGGGCTGAAATATTACCTGATGGGACACAGTATGGGCTCATTCATCGTCAGGCTCGCGGTGTGGCTTCATCCGGAGCTTTCGGACAAGCTGATTGTCATGGGCACCGGCGGCCCCAATCCGGCTTCCGGAGTTGCGCTCGGAATGATTGATTTGGTAATCGCGCGCAAGGGCGACAGGGCTTATTCCCCGTGGCTTGAGAACCTCGCGTTCGGCAAGTATAACGAGCGCTTCGGCGGCGACGTGCCGGGCGACTGGCTCTCAAAGGATCCCGAAGTAAGGATAAAGTACGACGCCGACAGGTTCTGCAACTTCCACTTCACCGTCAGCGCGCTCCGCGACCTTGTCAAGCTCAACCGCACCGTCAACAAAAAACGTGTTTTCCGAGGAACAAGAGCAAGCCTTCCGATTCTCCTGCTGTCCGGCGCCGACGACCCTGTCGGCGACTACGGCAAGGGCGTGCTCCGCGTCCGCAGGGAGCTTTCCAAGCACGTCAGCGACGTCAGGATGAAGCTCTACAAAAACAACCGGCACGAAATCCTCAACGACACCGCGCGCGAGAGCGTGATTGAGGATATACTCGCGTTTTGCAATGAGCAATGAGCAATTAGCAATTTGCAGTTGAGAGTTGAGAGTGGAGAGTTGAGAGTTGTGGTCGTGCACAGACAGATTGCGCGATACTTACGTTTTGTGCCCGACAGAATAAATATGCTGCTTGCGCAGCAAGCATAGAAATATTTTCGGCGCAGCGGAAACGCACCGAGCCTTCCCTTGGGGGAAGGTGTCAGCCGTAGGCTGACGGATGAGGGACTACGCTTCTGAAAGAAGTGCTTTTTTTAATGCGTAATTCGTAATGCGTAATGCGTAATTAAAGGTCGGGCAGACAGATTGTGAGTTTCTCACGTCTGTTGCCCGACCGAATTTTTATGCTTGCTGCGCAAGCAGCATATGAATATGGTCGGGCACCCGGCGCTTTTGTACGCGCCGACCTGTCTGCCCGACCACAACTTTCAACTTTCAACTTTCAACTTTCAACTTAACGGACGTCGGATAGGAGCAGTTGTCACAGCTCAGACTCCGCCTCTCATTCCGCCGCCGAAGCCGCCCTGCATGTTTCCGCCGGGGCCGCCGCCCATTCCGCCGCCGCCCATGAACTGGTTGGTGATTTCATCGGTTTCGGTGCCGTTGACGATGATTGTGCCGCCGGTGTGCTCAGCCTCGCCGTCGTAGTCGAATGGTGACTGACCGGTGATGTTGACGGTGCCGCCGCGGATGTAGAGGTTGCCGTTGGAGTCGATTCCGTCGGTGTCGCCCTGTCCCATGTTTACAGTCAGGCTGCCGCCGTTGATTTCGAAGGTTGTGTCGTAGCTTGAGGACTTGTTCGCGGCGTTAACGCCGTCGTCGGAAGCGTCGATTGTGATTGTGCCGTCGTTAATCTGGATGTATGTGCCCTCGATTCCCTCGGCGCCGCTGAGAGTGAGCTCGCCGCCGTCAATCTGGACTGCTGTCGTGGCGTGAAGCGCATCGTCGTCCGCCGTAATCTCGAGAGTACCGCCGCAAATGTAAACATAGCCTGCGGAGTTGTCGTCGCTGTTCTCGGCGTGGATGCCGTCCTTCTGAGAAGAAATCTTCACACTGCCGTCGGCGATTGCGACGGAGTCCTCGGCTTCAATTGCGTCTGAGACCGCGGTGATGTCGATTGTGCCGCCGGTAATCTTGATGTCGTTCTTGCATGAGATTCCGTTGTCGGTTGAGTCAATCGTGAGGCTTCCGGTGCCGTTCAGTACAACGTCGTCCTTCGCGAAGATGACCGCGTCGGTGTTGGTCTCGCCGTCAGCGGTGAATGTGCCGGTCACGCTCAGGCTGTTCTCGCCGGTAGTCGTGATGAAGGTTTTGTCCGCATTCTTGACGTAGATTGCCGGGGAGTCGGTGTTCTTGATCGTTGCGCCGTCGAGCACGAGCTGAACCTTGTCGTCGTCAGCCGCTTCGACGGTGATTGTAACGTCGCTCGCGCTGCCGCTTATTACGTAAACGCCTGCCTTGGTGATGTTGACGTCCTTGCCGTCGGAGAGTGTGATTTTCTCCGCTTCCGAGAGGTCGGCGGTCTGCTTGAGGTCGCGCTCGGTGAAGAGGTCAGCGGCGTTAATTATGCCGTCAGAGCTGACGTTCGCGGTGGTTACAACGTCTGAGGATGTGTCGTCGCTGTCGGACTTTGCGCTTGTCGCCGACGCCGCCGAGGAGCTTGCCTTTGAGGATGACGAAGCTGTTGAGCTTGTTTCGCTGTTGCCGCATGATGTGCATGCGAGTATAACCATTGCGCCGATAATCGCGCAGAATAATTTTTTAGTCTTTTTCATTATGAACCGTCCTTCCTGAGATAGTGAATAGCAATTAACAGTTATTGTCGTGCAGACAGATTGTGGGATACTAATGATTTGTTCCCGACAGAATTATTATGCTGCTTGCGCAGCAAGCATAAGAATACTTTCGGCGTGCTGACGTTGTTTTCAAGTCCGACCTATCTACTCGACCGAAACTGTTAATTGTAAATTGTTAATTGTAAACTATAAATTACAATGTTGCTTCTGCTGTTGCGGGTACGAGGAGAGCGATTTCGAGGTTGCCGTTGCGGCAGCGGAGCTCGTCGATGAAGCTCTGCATGTCGTCCTCGTTTTTGAGCTCTACGTTGTAGATAAGCTTGTAGAGACTGCCCATGTTGGTTGTCTTGACGGTGAGGAGCTTTGAGCTGCGTGTGTATTTCTCGAACAAATCGTCAAAGCTGTGAGCGTAGTTCAAATCCTCGGGAACTGTGATTTTCAGCTCTCTTACGAGGTCGTCCTTCTCCTTAAGGCGGATAAAGCCTGCGATGAACATCGCGATACAGATGATTACGACGAACATTACCGCGAGTGCGATGTAGCCCATTGCCGTCGCGAGACCTGCCGCCATCGCGAGGAAGATGCTGACGATTTCCTTAGCCGAGCCTGCAACGCTTCTGAATCTTACGAGTGAGAAAGCGCCCATTACCGCGACGCCTGTTCCGACCGAGCCGTTGACCAGCATAATCACCGTCTGGACGATTGCCGGGATTAGGAACAGCGCGAGCAGGAAGCTCTTGGAGAGCCTTGACCTGAAGTTTGCCGTCAGGGCGATGATTGCCCCGAGCACCAGCGAAACCGCGGTGCAGATGAGATATATGTCGATTGTGAATGTACCTGAATAGATAGCTGAAAATAAAGTGTTAAGCACAGTTCTGACCTCCGTTCATTTTTCTTTTTGTTACTTCCATGTAGGCTGTTCCGTATTTTGAGAACGAGCCGGGGAAGATTCTGAGTTCTCCGAGGGCTTTTGTCAGCCACATCGGCATAGCCCTAAGAGCCTTGATTTCCATTATGCACATATCGGGAGAGAGGATTCTCTCGCCGTAGCTGCCCTTTGCAAGGTCGAGGTTGTCCTCCCTGAACCTCGGGTTGCGGTCAAAGGTGATTCTCAACTCCCTGTCGTCCTTGCTGTAGAACGCTGTCCTGTCATACGCGATGAACATCTTCGGTCTGAGCCCTTCGTAGTAGTGCATTGTCCAGTCAATTTCCTTCATAATCTGGGAGTGGTTCGGGAGAACGCCCCTGTCGATGTAGTTCATTGCTTCAACGTAGGGGAGAGTTTCACGCCTTTTGTATACAACGCCGTCGAACTTTTTCTTCAGCTCAAGGAACACGAAGCTGTCGCGCTTGGGTGTTGAGTAGCTTCTGAGTCTGAGCTTTTCTTTATAGAGCGGCTTATCAAGCGAGTTGCGGATGAGCCTGTCGTCGTCTGTGTCAAAATAAAGACTGCATACTGTGCTCTCTCCGTATTCGTCGGGCTTGATGTGTTCGGCAATCTTCTTGATGAGAGCGTTGCGCTGGCTGAGTGTGAGGATATACTTCTTTTCCGTTCTTTCAAATACTGTCTGAATGTTCATTTTGTTACCTCCGTTTCTCTTGTTGTGACTGTAGTATATATCCCCAACCTTAAAAAACTCTTAAAAAATTTATTTTCTCTACCCTGTTACGTGACTTCTCCTATCAAGGGTTTTGTTTGGGCTGTGACTTGCTGTCCTATCCGACGTCAAAAGCCTTCCCTTGGGGGAAGGTGTCAGCCGTAGGCTGACGGATGAGGGACTACGCTTTTGACAGAAGTGCTTTTGATAAGGAGTATTCTTTACTCTATATCACGGTTTCTGTTAAAT
>CAMHHL010000101.1 GCA_946184925.1 uncultured Clostridia bacterium
TATTATAATAAAATAAAAACAGAAAGGAAGTTTTTCAATTGATTTCAATAAAAGGACCCGGACTTAAAATTTTTGCGGCGGTAATCGCTGTAATAGCGTTGGGCTTCGGAATTTATTCTACGTTTATCAAATCAACAGGCTATGAAACGACAACAGCCACAATCGTATCTATCGAGGAGGATCCCGATTATATTCCCGACGCCGATAATGAAAATGATGTGCAGTATATTACAAAAGCTAAATATACCGTTAACGGCAAGGAGTACACTGCAAAGCTGGACACATATGCGCCTGATTATAAGGTCGGCGGAAAGGTTGAGATTAAATATGATCCAAGCGACCCGTCGAAGATAACATCGGGCTTTGGTATAGGCATTTACGCAATGATTATCGGCGGAGTGATCCTGTTGGTTATTGTTATTCTGACCGTTAAGAAAAAGACATCGGTTAAAAAGCTCAAGGATATAAACGGCGAATTAACCTTCGCTCCGTCCGAAAAGGGAGAGGAAAGAAAGCTGTATTTTCTTACAGACATAGGCACACCGAAATACGGACACCGTATCGAGGACAAAAACCGCAATGTGCTGTATGAAGCAAAAATGACAAAATTCTCGCCGCTCAGTGCTTTTGAGTTCGACTTCATCGACCGCGAGCACAATAAAACCGTCTGCCACCTTGTAGGTCATCAGGAGGAGATGGATTGGGATTCAATTTTTGTTGACAACAACTACACCTTCACCTTCGACGGCAAGGATATATGGAAGCAGCTCAGAGGACTTGGTATTAGGATTGATTCCCGCTTAGGCGGAGGAGAGAGCAAGGGCACACTGGCTTCCTACTCTATCAGCAGAAACGGTGAGGAGCTTGCTTTTGTTGAGATGACAAGTCAGTATCCCCACGAGGAGGATGCCGAGAAGCACAAGGTTGCGAGCAAGATTCCCGCGCCCGGCTTTTATCGAGTGCGCACCTGCGAGAAAAACCTCGATTTGCTTTTCTTGGTTCTTGTCGCTATGGCAAGAAGCGGAGCTACCGACGAGCGAGGCGGCAGCCGCAGAATGCTGTTTAACACAATACAAGGCAAATAATCGGCTTTTGCCGCTTGAAAACGTATAAGATAATATCAGAAAAGGACGAACTAAATGAAAATCAAAAGAATAATTGCAGGAGTTTTAGTTATGCTTACAATTGCTTCGGCGGCAGTGCTGTCGGGATGCGGCGGGTCGAATACTGCCGCAAAGTTCTCCACGCCGAGAGAGCGGCTTTCGCTCAAGGCGGAGGACTCGCCCGAATGGGTTACAAAGCTTGACGTGGCAAAGGACGCAAAACAGCTTTTCGTGGTTGCCGGTTATGAGAAATCTACGGCATGGGTTTCTATGCACGAAAAGGACGAGAACGGTAACTGGAAAATGCTGACCTCAACACCGGGCTTTATTGGTATGAATGGCTTGGGCAAAAGCAAGGAAGGCGACCTGAAAACGCCCGTAGGTACATTTAAGTTTAACAAAGCCTTTGGCATTGACGATGACCCCGGATGCGCTATTCCGTATACTAAGGTAGACGACAACACATACTGGTCGGGCGACAACAAAGCGAACTATAACCAAATGGTAAGTATTAAGGATTTTCCGAATTTAAATACTGAGGACAGCGAGCATATTGTCGATTATAAATACGAGTACCGTTATTGCCTGAATATAAGCTATAACGAGGAATGCGCCGCAGGAAAAGGCTCGGCGATCTTCCTGCATTGTATCGGCGACAGAAAGCCCCGCACAGGAGGCTGTGTAGCGATTCCCGAGGAGCAAATGTATTATGTTATGCGGCATGTAAGCCCCGATTGCGTAGTTGTGATTGATTCTATGGAAAACCTAGGCGCGGAGTTCTAGAAAAAAATTTCTTTACAGCGGACAGGATACGAAGCCTGTCCGTTGTCTTTATAGGAAAACGCTGCAAAATCTCGATAAATTACATATTGAAAAAAACCGTAAAAATATGCTAAAATGAAATGTAAAACTAAAGTTGAGTTCTCATAGGAGGTATCGCTTATGAAAATTATAAGAAAATCCGTGAGCATACTGATGTCGATTATAATGATTGTCAGTTTATTTACTATGATTCCGTTCGAGGCAAGTGCGGCGGGGAGCGTAGAGTATATCTACCGTTGGTGGAATGAGGAAACCCGGCAGGTAGAGAGTGAGCCCCGTTTCTGTACAGATTACATATCGACGAATCAAAACAGCTTACCAAACCGTTTGGAAGCAGGCTGGTATGTGGTTGATAAGGACTTTAACGTGAGCTACGGTAACAAAATGTCTGCGACCGGCGGCGGTGAAATCAATTTGATTATATGCGACGGCGTGACGTTCAAGCCTGAATCGGGAATTGCTGTTTCACAAAATACGACTCTCAATATATACAGTCAGACTAATGATTCCGGCAAGCTATCGGTTTATTTCGGCACAAAGCCAAAGGAAAATAAAAATCAATCGGACGCTGTCATCGGCGGAACACGCTATGAGCCTAACAGCGGCGATATTAATATCTATGGCGGAATCCTTGATTTGGACAGCGGCGATGCGACGTGGGGATCAAACGGCGCGTGTATCGGAGGCGCTGAGCACGGCTCCGCGGGCACGGTTTCTGTTTACGGCGGAAGCCTGAAACTGCGTTCCAGCACCGGCGCATGTATCGGCGGCGGTAAAGGCGGCGGTATAGGCGGTACCGGAAGCGGCAACAGCGACGCCGCAATCCGAATCTACGGCGGCACGATAGAAGCGGAATCATGGTGGGGAGGAGCGCCGATCGGCACCGGTGAAAATTATCCCGGCGCTATGGGTTCAATCGAGATCTACGGCGGAAATACGACTGTTAAAGGTCATAACGGAGTTGCGGGTATCGGTGGCGGAGAAAACAGCTCGAACCCTTCTATTGATATCTACGGAGGAAAAATTGCCGCATGCGCAATGGATTCTAAGTATACCGGCGCGGGCATTGGCAGCGGAAAAAAAGAACATCAGAGGGCTCCGATACATATCCACGGCGGAACGATTGTATCGACCTCACAGACCGGCGCGGGTATCGGCTCCGGCTACGGAGGTGATGCGGGCGAAATCAGAATCTCAGGCGCATCGGTGGTTTCGTCCTCGACCGCGGGAGGCGCCGGTATCGGCGGAGGTAAAAGGGGCGACGATGAAGGCGGATTCGGCGGCTCTATTAATATCAGCTCCGGCTCCCATGTTGTTGCAACATCCTCAAGCTGCAAAAAATCCCAAGACTTTATTGATCGGCTTAACGCAAGCATTGATAACTCCGGAATGAAGGGCGACGCGACTACCTACGCTAATAGTGCCGTCGTGCTTATTTCATGGCTCATAGAATTGTTTGACGTTGAAATATCGGGTGCGGGAATCGGCGGAGGTTACAATGGCGGCGCAGGTATAATCACGATCTCGGACAGTACGGTCTTAGCTGAAAGCGGAGCGTATGCCGCGGGAATAGGTTCAGGCGACGAAGCGACAAGGCGCTGTGTCATCAATATTAAAGACGGCTCGATAGTCAGCGCGACCGCAGGCACAGACGCCGCGGGTATCGGCACGGGCAACGAAAACGACGTCACCCCGGTCATCAATATTTCCGATTCAACTGTATCCGCTAACGGCGGAGCTTACGGCGCAGGTATCGGCGGTGGTGACGACGTAAGCGGCGGCACTATAACTATCTCAAATTCAAAAGTAACTGCCGGCACCAATACCGATGCTGCCGGTATCGGCGGCGGTGAAGGCGGCAACGGCGGTAAGATAAAGATACTGGACGGCTCTGTTGTGACGGCAGTCGGCGGAGCTTACGGTGCAGGTATCGGCGGCGGTGACGATGCTGACGGCGGTACTACAACAATTGATAATTCTACAGTAAAAGCATACGGCGGCACAGACGCGGCTGGAATCGGCGGCGGCGAGGATGGCGACGGCGGTCATGTGGAGATCATAAACGGCTCCAACGTATACGCCGAAGGCAAAGACTACGGCGCGGGAATCGGCGGCGGTGAAGACGCCAGCGGAGATTATTGTCAGATAAACAATAGCTGTACTGTCAAAGCCGTATCAGGCGGCGACGGCAACGTGCAGTCAATCGGTCACGGCGACTGCGGCTGGTATGTTTTAAGTTATACCGGCGGTGAACTTTCTTTGGGAAACAGAGAGATAGTAAAGGTCGGCTCGGATGTTTACAGAGGAAACGATCGATTCAGCGCGATATGGAATCATAAAGAAGTTACCGTATCTCCTTGTGAGCATACCAACACTGAATGGCGTATGGTTAACGAATATCGGCATTGTAAGTACTGCAAAGATTGCGGCGCTGAATTAACATCGACCAAAGAGTACCACAAATGGGACGATAATAATATTTGCACGGTTTGCGGAGGAGAACAAATAGACGTTTCTCTCACGCTGAAAGAGGAGAACAACTCCGGACCTGTCAATATCACCATTCAGAATAAGCTGAACGGCTACTATGTATTGCCGGAATGCGTCAATATCCCGGATGGAAAGGTGTTTGCTTATTGGTACGACGAAATAGACGGAACCGACTATTATCCGGGTGAGTCCTATCGGCTTGTTTATAGAAATAACAATCTGAGAGCGGTTTATTTTGATTTGACTGACGCCGATTATATCGACGAAAACGGTCACGAACAAACCGTCAAAGCAAGAGTCCTTAACAAAGGCGAAGGATATTTATACCTTTCGGATGGCTGGTATATTGTTACCGAAGATATAGGAGTAGGATGGACGCTGTATATTTGCGGCGACGTACATCTGATACTCGCGGACGGAAAAACACTGTACCTTAATGAGGGAATTCCCGGTTTAGGCGTAGGTATGAGAGGGCGCAAAACGGATAATTCATACAGCAAACTGACGATTTACGGACAGAATAATCAGACCGGAGCATTCAATTTACAGGATCGCCGCAACAGTCTGACCGCTTTCAGCCAATACGGCGGCAATGTCAGCGGAGCCAAAATGGGCGATACCGCGAAAATGTCCAGAAAGTACTATACAATCACAAAGGGCAGCTTTAATCTGGACGCCCGTTTTTCTGCTGCTCCCGACGGAATAATCAACTTTACGGGCGGAAATATTTATATTAAGGATGTCTGGATGGAAGAAGGTGTGACTCTGACACTTGGTTGGACACATCGTACAGACAGCATCAAACTGGACAAGATTGATTACTATGAAAACGCTACTGTTAAAGTTGCCGACGGTCAGGCGTTGACCGACGGAACGAATGTCTACAGCGGCACGCTGACAGACAATCAGCTCAACGCAATCAACGGCAAAACGCTTACGCCGTATATACACAACTACTCCGAGCCCGAATGGGTATGGGACAGCGATTATACAAACGCGACGGCGGTATTCCGCTGCAGCGACTGCGACGATGTTCAGGAGATTAAGGCGAAGGTGACATATACGGACAGCGGAAAGACCCGTACCTCCACCGCGCGCTGCTCCTTCCTCGGAGTAGAATATACAACGACTCAGACCAAACAGATTATCTTTGATGTTAAAATTGCGAACACCGCTCACGGCTCCGTCACCGCGAACAAGGCTACGGCAAAGAAAGATGACAATGTCAGGCTGACGCTCACGCCCGACGACGGCTATATCACAAAGGGATTTACTGTTGTTCCCGAGGACGGCACTCAAGAGATTGAGATGGACGAAAAATACTTTACAATGCCAGCGTGCAATGTAACTGTAAAAGCAAACTTCGCGCCGATTACTCCGAGAACGGAGCCGTACATTGACGATGAAGGCGAGTATCACCTCGGCAACGTCGCTTATTACGAAGAGGACGGTAAGTATTACGCTGTAGACGAGGACGGTACAATAGGCGAATTGCTTGATTCGATTGAGCTTAGTTACTTCGACTTTGCTCTCATTAACAACGACAGCGAGTATCAGATTAACTACTACACAGGTC
>CAMHHL010000102.1 GCA_946184925.1 uncultured Clostridia bacterium
GCTTATTGTCAGCGAGGTAATGAAAATTCTGAACGCTGACGGATTTATCGATACGGTCGCGGATAAGGTCGTCGAATATCAGGCAGCCAACACCGACCACAGGGCGCTCAGAGCACTCGAACGGCGGCAGCGTGAGGTCGAGAAAGCGACGGCAAACCTGATGAAGGCGATCGAGGCGGGAATCGTCACACCGACCACAAAGAGCCGCCTTGTGGAGCTGGAGGCAGAGCATGAACGCCTGACGCGCAGTATCGCCGAGGAGCTGATGACCGACGCCACACTCGAGCGCGATCAGATCGTCTGGTTCCTCGAACGCTTCCGCGATGGCAACATAGACGACGAAGCCTTCCGCGCGTTCTTGGTCGATACCTTCCTCAACGCCGTGTATCTCTACGACGACGATAAGCTCGTGCTGGTGTTCAACTACTCAGGCGACAACAACACTGTCACGCTCAAAGCAACAGAAAACGCGGTTTTCAAGGGCAAGTGTTCGTGTTTGGAACAGCTCAGCCTGCCAAACAACGCAGATTTGAACACGGTTATTTTCTTTTTTGATAAGGTGATAGCACTAGTAGTCCAACTGCAAAAGTTCCCGAGGTAATGCACCTCGGGATTTTTTATTTATATATTATCAGCCCCGAGAAATCAATCCCGGGGCTTTTTTGGTAACGAAATGTAAAACAGGCTTACTTAAACATCGGAATCACCTCGGCAAGTTAAAAAACGGCTTGTTTATGCGGTTTTTGCTTGACTACAGATTGGCTAAACAAGTTAAATCAACTGTTTTAACAACTAATTAACCAATAGAGCAACTGTTTGCAGAAATAGAGCAACTATTGACTTGATTTTGACAACCGCGCTTGATTGATACGCTCCGTAGCAACCTCAAAATAATGGTCGTCTAGTTCTATGCCGATAAAATTACGGTCGGTATTGACACAAGCCACGCCTGTTGTGCCTGAGCCCATGCAGTTATCAAGGACTGTTTCGCCCTCGTTGGTGTAGGTCTTTATGAGATATTCCAGAAGCGGGACAGGTTTTTGGGTTGGGTGAAACTTTTTCTTGTCGTGAGGGAATCTTTGTATGTCTCTTGGATACCGTGTCCCTGTGTTGACAGTGAGTGTCTCCTTCGACCATTTCGTGTCGTAGTTTGTACTCGCTCTGCCAGAGACAGCCTTGTACGGTTTACCCTCTGTCATTTGTGGGTGATAAACCATCGCCTTGCTCTTATCTTTGACGTAACAAGCTGCACTTTTGGAGAAAATCAGGATATTCTCATGGGCTTTCATTGGGCAAAAATTGCAATTCAATCGTCCTGTAGCCATTGGTTTCTCCCATATCCACTCATACTTGAGCATTTCAAGATTACTCGCGCCGAGTATCTTGTCAAACGGAGTCTGGGCAAACAAAGCGATACATCCGTTGTTTTTTATTATCCTCTTGTATTCTCCCCATAGTGCCTCAAGCGGAAGTCTCGAATCGAAAGAATTTTTTGTTGTCCCATACGGCAAATCACACAGAATCATGTCAACCGATTTGCCGGGAATCTGCTTCATCAGCTCAAGGCAATCACCTTGCATTAAATCAATATTCATTAATTCACAAACACCTCGTCGCCCTGTCTTGCACATATCCAACCCGACGGACAGCGGAACCACACGTCTATCCTCTGTGCTGAATAGACCGCCTTGACTTCCAGTGCGGTGATTTCGGTGCCTGATTTGAAAACAGCCTGAGCCGACGCGGATTTATCGACCGCGCACTCTCTGCCGTTGGCGGTGAGCTGCGAAACGGTTTTGACCGGGTAATTCGTTCCTGCGCCTGTACGGACGTTCATGCAATCGGTAATGGTAAAGTCCACGCCAACCGCAAAAAATTCAAGTTCGGTCTGTCTGCGCTTTTCCAGTCCAGGCAGTATCTGATAGCCCATGCCGCGACGCCATGACGGGATATCTACCGCCGCGTGGCCAGGTTCGCCGTTGTTGAGCGATTTTACCGTGTCGGAGCCAGCGAACGCACCCGTGCCGATGTTATACGAGAGCGAAACGAGCGCGTCAAACTGCGATTGAGTGATATCGACCTTGACCGCATTCTTGACGGCGCTTTCAAATACTTTCAGGTCGCGTTCAAGCAGCTCGGTTGCTTCTGCCTCGGTGATCGTGTCGCCTGCGTGAACGTCTGAACCGTAGTGACCGTAACCGATCGTGTACTCGTCCTCGCCCGTGAGCCTGACCGCCTTCGGGCTGAACCCCTCATAGGTCTTGACGATATCGACCATGCGCGTCGAGGTGGTGTAGTCGTTTCTCACGTTATCATGAGGTGCGGACGGAGTGCTCGGAGTGTCGCCGTCGGGGTAAACCTCGGCTTTGGTGGTGCCGGTGTAGCTGTAGAAATCGCTGACGGTCTTGTAAATGCCGCCGTTTCTGACAGCTTCGTCGCCGTACCAGACTGAGTCGTTCCACACGCCGAAGCCACGCATGTCGATGTGCGTGCCGTTGGGGTTGCCGCCGCAGTTGAGGCCGATGCCCTTGATTCCCTCATCCTTGAGGTAACACGCGACAAGCCGCGACGGCACGGGCTCAGAGCCTTTGTAGAAATACACATCAGCCGCTATGCCGAGCGTGTGCGGACCGCTGCCCGAACCGCCAACATCTATGTCGGCGTCGGGTGAACGATAACCCGAATTGATGATACCCTTCGTGCAGCCGAAGTGCTCAAACACTTTTTCGAGTACCGCGGGCAGCTTGTCGTGGATCGGGATATCCTCGGGGTACGAAACATTAACATAATCGGACGGATCCGCAAATTCATGAACTTGAAAATGCGGTGTGAGGAATTTGTTGCCCTCAGTTGAGAGGTTGTAATATGTAATATTACTCACGGTATCACTCCTTATCCTCGTTATTGACGATATCTGCGATTTTCTGATTATCCTCGATCATGCCGCGCATAATCAATAGCGCCGAATCAACCGCCCATGAAAAGAAGCTAAACGGCAATGCTTTTGCAATGACGGGGAACGCTTCGACCGCTAAATCATACACGTACCTCAGCTTGAGCTTGCCCGTCTTGCCGCCGAATTTGGCTTCCGCTTCGGTGACCGCGTAAACGAGCCAGTTCCTAAACGCCGATACATTTGCCGCGAGGACAATGCCGACAATGAGTACGACTGCAAGAACGGCAATAAAGATTATTTTTGCTTCCATTGATTAAATCACCCTTTCGCGATTTTGTTATCGGTTTTTTCGGTTGCTTGCAAGCTGTTCTTGATTTTCTCGAAATTCTCGACCGCCGCCTTGCCGAAGTACGACAGTAGCCCTGCCACGATGGGCGCTGTAAAGTATGTAACAAATTCAGCCGCCGATACGTACTCGGGCGCGGTTGCGTGGGTAATCTGATATTGGACTACCCACAAAAGAAACGCGCCGCCTACGAAATAATTGACTGCGAACAGAAACAGGATAAGCTTTGAAAACTCCTGAAAATGGTCTTTTTTGAGTTTTTTTGCCATGGTTCACCTCTTAGATTCAAGGTCGTCTATCCTGTGGTTTGCGACCTTTATCTTTTCCTCGAGGAGCTTGTCGTTATCCTCAAGCTTGTATGTGCGTTCGATGATATTGTTGTGCTTGTCGACCTTCTTTTCAAGCTGTTCAATGCGGTAGTTGGTCAGCTTACTGGTTGTCAGAATGCCGCCGAACGTGCCGCCGAGTGTGCCGAGAAGGCTGATAAGTGCAATAATTATTGTTTCGGACATTGGAACCACCCCCTATTCAACAATTCCGTACCGTTTTAACAGTTGATAGACTTCTTCGCTCTTAACCAGCTTTTTCCGCTGTCCTTGGTTCAGGCTGCCATAAATCAACTGCAGTGCCGCTTTGGTTTCGTTCTTCGCCGCGTTGACGTTCTTTCTGAGCTTTTCCTTGCTAATCATCGGTATCTACCCCCATTTCGCTTAGCATTTCGAGAGTATCGCTGACGGTAAGGTCGGTTTCGGTTGTAGCCTCAGCCTCGACGGGTATGTCGGTTTCGGTATAAGTCCTGCCGAACTCCGACTGGTCGATTGCTTCGCTGTACTGTACACCGTCGCGCTCTACCATAAAGCCCGCGTCGGAATAAGTCTTTGTGAATTGCTTGTTGTTGATTGTAAGCTGTTCGGTTTTAATCATTTGTATCACTCCTTATGCAGCCTGATAACGTGCTAACTGCTCCTGATACCACACTAAATCGTCGCCCGTCAAATCTTCTATAGATTTAATACGGTCTTGTGCGTATAATGTACTCCAGTTAGTGGCAGTTGAATACCAGCTTAAATCTTCTGGTTTGACGTAGATTATGGCAGGGCAGCCTGTAAATGCACCCGTAGTATCAAGCACCGCTCGTTTTTCAAGAACTATCGTGTTTAAGTTTGAACAATCCCAAAAAGCGCTTGCTGATATTCTCTCGATATTTCGAATGTTAATATTTTTTAGTTTAGTATCATTTTGAAAGGAAGCCAAACCAATGTATGTTGCTTTATCAAAAACAGCCGTTTCTAGTTTTGAGCAACGCTGCAATATAGCATCATCAATACGTGTAACATTAGGGAAAATAGCCTCTTCGAGAGAATAACAACCTTGAAATGCGTACCCTCCAATCGTTGTAACATTTGGGAAATCCACAGAAACTAATGAGGTACAACCATTAAACTTATACGCCTTAATACGCGTCACGTCACTCTCAATACTAGTAATGCTGCCGTCAATCAGTGAATCCAGAACCGCCTTGCTCTGCAAATTCTGCTCAATCCTCGTCGGCATTTCATCAACCGTCATCTGACCGCCGCCGTCCTTGCTCTGAATCGCTACGGCGATATTTTGCAGTTTGGTATCATCAATTACTCGCGTTGCCATACTGCACCCCCTGTGTGGTTGGTAGCTCGCTCAAAACAATGGCGGCTATATCGGATTTGTCCTGTGCTGTCAAAACGTAAGCGTCGCCCTTTTCGCCTTGCGCGCCGGTTGCGCCGGTATCACCTTTATCACCTTTATCGCCCTTTTCGCCTTTTTCACCTTGCGCGCCTGTTGCACCGGTATCACCTTTATCACCTTTCAAGCTGGCGAGCCATTCCTGCTCAGTGCCGATAAAACCATTGTCAACCGCGACCTGATATGCGGATTTTCCGATGACGCTCGCACCAGTGGTGGTGACGGCACTACTGTCAGCGAATTCAAACGTGATGGTTCCGTTCTGATTGACGGTCGCAGAAACAGTTTTCACAGCGTCCAGCGCTTCTTTTGCTTCCTCGAGAAGCTCGGGAACGGTGCCTTGACTCTCGGGCGTGACCTGCGCGTCGTCGAGAATCGAGGCATTGACGTGGATCCACAAAGGAAACGGAGTGACAAGCACCTGATTGCCTGCACTGTCTGTAATAGTCAGCTCGATAAGCAAATCCTGCGCACCGAGCGTATGGAAGTTATCGATCGGGATAAGGACGTTGCCGCTATCGTTCAGCGTACACGATATGTTGTCATTTATAAGAGCCTTTGTGTCGCGGTTAACGAT
This sequence comes from uncultured Clostridia bacterium, assembly GCA_946184925.1. GTDB lineage: Bacteria > Bacillota > Clostridia > Oscillospirales > Acutalibacteraceae > Ruminococcoides. The sequence continues at coordinate 5,542 of CAMHHL010000102.1, forward strand.
CGCGGCTGAATAGGTATAGTCCACACTCAGCTCAATCGGCTCGCCGTTATTAAGCATGCTGACCTCAAGTACCTGAGTATCGACATCATTTTCGTGAGTGTACGAAATTAAATTGACGGGGTTCATGCGCCTGATATCGTAATAAACAAATTTCGGTTTAACGTTCATATATTACACCTCGTAATCCTCACCGGTGATAATCTTGTACTCTTCTACGGTAATCCAGCCCTTGACAACAGCGTTGTGAACCCTTTCAATGCTCCACAAGCCGCTGTCAAAATACATTTTTACCTTTTTGAAGTGCTTACTCATTCAAGCTCCACCTCCGTCATCATGGCGAGATACTCAAGGTCTGCCTGAGCCTTTTGGTTTGCTTCGTCCATCAGCTTGATGTACTCGTCCTTAGTGTACTGAACCATATGATATTCCCAGCCGTCGGCGGT
>CAMHHL010000103.1 GCA_946184925.1 uncultured Clostridia bacterium
TTGTGGTATAATGAAGTTGTGAAGCAAACATTAAATACCATAAATAAGTATAGTCCAAAACAAGGAAGATTTCCAGTATTTATTTCAGATTTTATAAAAATATCTGATCCGGTAATGACATTTGACCATATCATGGAGGAGATTGAAATAGCAAAGTATCTCAAAAACACAACCTACACTGTAGGTCGTAAGGGATACAATTCGGTCAATATGTTAAAAACAATCTTGTTTGGTTTTATGGACAAAGGATACATATCCTTAAGAGAACTCGAAGATGAATGTAATGTTAATATCAGATATATGTACCTAATGGATTACGAAGCGCCGTCATACAAAACATTTGGTAATTTCATAAACGAAAGTCTGTGTGACAGCGTGGAAGAAATATTCAAAGAAATAATGGCGTATATCGTACAAAAAGACAATGTAGATTTAAATCATTTGTATATTGACGGTTCCAAATTCGAGGCAAACGCCAACAAATACACTTGGGTATGGAAGAAATCAACCGAAAAACACAGATACCAATTATTCGCTAAGATAACATCGCTATTTGAGAAGATGAACACAGAATTGTCATACTCAGGGGTTGTTATTCAGACAAACACAGAATATGTACCCGAATATCTTGACGAGATACTGTCAAGCTACAAAATGCTTTGTAATATTGATGAAAGCAAATTTGTTCAGGGCAGGGGTCACAGAAAAACTGCAGAACAACGCAACTACGAGAAATTAACTGAGTATCGGGACAAACTCAGTGAATACGTTGAAAAGCTCAACGTTTGCGGAGATGACAGGAACAGTTATTCAAAAACAGATAAATCAGCTACATTTATGAGGATGAAGCGTGACTACATGGGCAACGATCAGCTTCTGCCTGCATACAATGTCCAGATCGGCGTAGCTGACGAATATATCGCGGTAGTAGATGTCAATCATTTTAGAAGCGATATGGATTGCTTTGAGCCTTTAATGGAAAAGTTCAAAGATATTTACGGCTTTTATCCAAAATATCCGACAGCTGACGCGGGCTATGGTTCTTACAACAACTACATCTATTGTCAGGAACACGGAATGGAAAAGTTTATGAAGTTCCCGATGTTCAAAAAAGAAACAGAGGATGAAAAGTATCGCAACAATCCATTTAGGGCAGTCAATTTTAAAATTGATAATGATGGAAGTCTTAGATGTCCTAATGGCAAAAAGATGATATTTTCATACAGAAAGCCTGTTAAAAACAACAAATACGGCAGACAGGAAGAAATATACGTTTGCGAGGATTGCAAAGGCTGTCCATATGCGGAACAATGCAAAAAGACCGATAAAAACAGAACAATCAGCCTTAACAAAGAATTGACATCTATGCACAGAGAGGTTTTAGGCAACCTCGAAAGCATACACGGAGCACTGCTCAGGATGAATCGTTCTATACAAGCTGAAGGTGCATTCGGTGTGATGAAATATGACCGGTGGTACAAAAGATTGGTGAGAAAGGGTAAGTTGAAGGTTAAACTGGAGATTTATCTTGTTTCTATCGGTTTTAATCTCCACAAATTTCATAACAAGCTAAACAAACTCCAAAAAGCTGCATAAGTTTTCAACAATTACTTTTTGGGGTAAGGGGAACTATACCTTTTTTCAACATTTATTATACTTATCCACAAATAAATAGAGAGGCTGCGAAGAACGAAGCTTAAAACTTCATTTCTTCACAGCCCCTTTTTGCGTGAATATAGCGCTCCCATTGAACACCTGCGCCGTTTGAAACTGAACAGTGTCGTCGGAGTAAACTGAACACCTTCGTCGCTTTGAACTGTACACCCTCGTTGGCGCGGTTGTACATTGACTCTTGCGGACTTCGGTGGTATCATAAAAGTGCTTTTAGCCGTCACGGAGGATAGGGCAACGCTGAGGAGCGACCCGAGCGCCGTTGACGGGGTTTAGCAGGGAGAGTGATGCCGGTCGCGTCACTCTTTTTTCTTTTGCTCTGCACAAACACCACTCTCCTTGGAAAACCTTAAAAGCGATAAACCTCGGGTTCGGGCAGCGCCCGATGCGCCGCAGGCGCCTTGCTATTCAGCGATACCCTTGCGTTTTCGCATGGACTCCTTGCATTCTATCACAATGGAGTAGGAATCATGTACAATGCGGTCGCAGACCGCGTCAGCGAGAATCGGTTCACCGATTTTGTCACGCCATGCAGGAATGTCAAACTGTGAACAAAAAATCGTGGACGCTTTCTTGTATCTTGCTTCGGCTATTTCGAGCAAATCTCGCGCCTCGGTTTCCGTCAGAGGATACAGAAGCCATTCGTCCATAATTAACAGCGCAGGCTTTTTGTACTGCTGGATCACCTTGCGGTAAGTACCGTTACCTCGGGCAATGGCAAGCTCCGTGAGCAGCTCAGGCAATCTCACATATCTTACCGAAAGGAAATTCCGTACAGCTGCCATACCGAGAGCGCAGGCGATATATGTTTTACCGCAACCTGTTGCGCCAAGCAGCAGAATGTTGTGGTGCTCATTGATGTATTCACAGGTCGCTAACCGCGCTATCTGTGCCGCGTCAAGTTTGCGGTCGGCGTGATACTCAATATCTTCTACATTCGCGTCATATTCGGCGAATTTCGCTCTCTTGATCAACTTCTTTAAGTGGTTATTCTTTCTTGAAGTCCATTCCTGATCAACGAGCAAGCCGAAACGGTCTTCAAATGAAAGCTCTGAAATATTCGGCGTAATGAGCTGCTCCTTAAATGCTCTCGCCATAGTCGTCAGCTTCATTTCATTGAGCTTGTTGACGGTAGTTTCTGTCAGCATTTACTTCATCCTCCCTTCGTAGTAATCCGCTCCGCGTGTGAAACCGTACTGCGATTCCGCTTTCTTTTCGGTTTCACGCTTTTCATCGGGAGTTTTGTCCTGCCCCGAAGAAAGGATAGTTTGTAAATTTTTAAGAGAAGGTCGCGGCGTGTATGTCAATGCCTTTTTGCAGGCGTTTTCAAGCCTTTCTGCGGAGTATTTGTCTGCCAGCTTTAGAATGCCCATACACGCTTTGTAGCCCTGTTGCTCGACCTTGTAGCCGGAAAGCAGCGCGTCAATGACCGTATGCGTGTTTTCTCCGATTTTTGCAGCCCACCGGCGAAAGCGTTCACCGTTCCACTGTACATATTGCTGATGATTCGGTGGCATATGAGCCTCTACGGTGCTGTACTGATTTGGTCTGCCATGCAGCCTTGGATGAGAACATATACGGTTTCCATTGAAGAAAACCTCTACAGTGGATTTTGTGATGCGGACGTCCACCTTTTGCTTGATGTATTCGTAAGGAACGGAGTAATTCATTTTGTCTACAGAAATATGGTAGTTCGGCGCTACTGTAGCTACTTTCCATTCCGACAGCTCAAAGGGATGTTTTGGAAGCGGAAGGAGAAACTTTCTTTCCTCTTCAAATTCAGAAGCACGGCTGCCGTCACGCTTTTGAAACGGTTTATGATTGAAAAGATACAGCCGTTCCGCGATCGCCTTGTTCAGTTCGACAAGTGAAAGAAAACGGCGGTTGCGCAATGCCGCTAATATGAAATTGGAGATGACGCCGACAGTACCTTCGACCATCGCCTTATCTTTCGGCGCCCTGACGCGGCACGGCAGGATCGCAGTTCCGTAGTGTTCCGCCATGTCGTTGTAGGTCTTGTTCAAGACAACTTCACTTTTTCTGTGTAAGGTTACACCTGTTTTGAGGTTGTCACACTGGATAATGCGCGTCACGCCGCCGAAGAACCTAAAAGCATTAACATGCGCCGCAATCCAGCATGCTTCATTCATGGAGAAGAACGCTTCGACATACGCGTAACCGCTATACGGCAGTGATGCAACAAAAACATATGCAGGCATTAGTTCACCTGTATCGGTGTTGACCACTTTTGCTGTATCGCCCGCCCAGTCAACTTGGAGAATTTCTCCCGGCTTGTGGTTCAGGTGCATGGTGGCGCTTGTTTTTGCAGCATAGTCGCGGTAATGCTTTTTGAACTGTGTCAGCTGGTAGGGCAGTTCGCCGTTGTTGCGGCACTGCTCACAATACTCCAACCAGAGCAAATTCAAAGTGACGCCGCTTTTACGAAGCTCTTTGCCGACATATTCATAGTCGGGCATTTTGTACTGCGGCTTTGCCTTTGTACTTGGGAACAGCAGCTCCGTGAGCTTTCTGTCGGATAAATCCGATGGCAAAGGGTAACTGATTCCCTTTTCTTCGGCAATGTTCAGCACCTGAATGACGGTGGTGCGTGAACAGCCGACGCTTTGAGCAATCTGTGTTTTGTTCAATCCCAAGCTGCTCAATCTCAGAATTTCGCGGTAATTGGTCATATGATGACCTCCTTTGTTGTATTCACGCTAGGCGTGTAACAACATCTTACCGCAGGTTATTTGACTGTTCAATCTCGCCGACGATGGTGTTCAACTGCTGCGACGATGGTGTACAGTTTGCAGCGACGGCACTGTTCAGTTTGCTCCGTCGCTACTGTTCATTCAGAGCGGCCGAGGTGTTCAGTTGGGGGCGACATATTCACTTGTGCCTTTTTGCGTCCACAAACCGCTACAAATCGGTTGTGTGGGCTTTGTTTCGTGACTTCGGGTACGACTGCGAACTTTTTATTCGCGCGACACGTGGCGAATTTTCGCGCGTTAGGTTTTACCGCTCATGGCGTCAATTATCAGCCTGACAGCTAATGAAAAACCCCGGCAAAACGCATTGCGTTCGCCGAGGCTCATTAGCTCTGTGTGGTTGTCTTTGATTTTTTCGAGTATAGCTTTTTGCTGCTCCGTCAGAGTAGCGGACAGTTCTTGTTCGTGTCTAATTACCAGCTTAGCGGTTACGTCATACTCACTGCCGCGTTCCGCTTCATACTCATACGAAGCGATGTTGCCGTAGTAGAGGTTTTCGAGTGTGGTCATTTTCTCACCGTTCTTTCCAAGCACAACAACATACCACAGGTTTCTTTGAATGTCCGGTTTTTTTCTATATTGCACAAAGCTGTTTGGACTTTTGTATATTTTCGATGTAACCTTTGCGGTACCGAATATGCTCTTTTATTATCTAAAAGCAACCGACAGACCCTTGAAATCTATTATGTGTTCCTCTATAATATAATCAATCGATATTAAAGTGCAAGCGAGGTCATTATGAAGAAGTTTCAGATTAAACCCCGTCATATTGTTTTGGCGCTGTCCCTTTTAGCAATGCTCATCGCTTTTATGGTCTATACCGTTTGTGTCAGCGGCAAGTACAGCTACACGGAAAACGTCGGAGCGAAACACCTTGAAGCCGATCAGGTTCATGCGAAAAGCTCAGACGAAACGGTTGCCAAGATCGTTTCCGTGGAGAATTATACAGAAGAAGGGAACAACGGGTTGAAGGTCACTGTAGAAGGTGTTAACCCCGGCGACTGCGTTGTAACCCTTGCCTATCGCTCTCCCGAAAACGGGCAAATGCTGGTTAGAATCTCGGCGTTTCGCGTGCTGCCCTTTGGCGTGGTCTACGATTTGACGATTGATAGCTTTACGTCGCTGAAGGCAGTGATCCCGCTGGGGTTGGCTGCGATGCTGCTGATTGTTGCCGTTCTTTCGCTGTCCTTTCGGGAAAAACAAAGAAACGGAGAATTTTATTATTCAATGGTCATCATCGGCGGCGTCATTCTGTTTCTCCTGTTGAATGTCATCGTCACCCTGACGGATTCCCAGCTATGGAGCCGATTTGGCAAAGCTGTCAGCACCAAGGATATTCTTGCGCTGATTGTGAGCAGCGGCAACCGCTTTGTGATGTTTTCGGAGATTCCCGTTATCATGGTTGCTGCGTCGCTTGCCGTCAGCAATATTTGGCTGGTTGTCAAGGAGGGCTTCCGCTTGCAAAACCTGCTGGGCGTTGTGATTGCTGTGCTGGTCGCAGGCGGCATACTGACGATCCGTTTAAGCGAT
>CAMHHL010000104.1 GCA_946184925.1 uncultured Clostridia bacterium
TCGGAACATAGCAGCCGGGGATTCCGGTGAAGGTTTCGGCTACGTGGAAGGGCTGAGACATAAAGCGCTGAATTTTGCGCGCGCGCAAAACGGTCGCCTTGTCCGCTTCGTCAAGCTCCTCCATACCGAGAATGGCGATGATGTCCTGCAGCTCCTTGTATTTTTGGAGCACCTCCTGAACACGGCGCAATCAGCCGATAGACGCCGAAATAAGAAAGCGCCTCAAGCGGGATGCCAAGCAGTCCGAGAAAGGCTGACCAGAAGATCCTGCCGTCCGGCAGGTTGATATACGCCGACAGATAGCCCTCCATCCCGCCTTTTGAAGCGTCGTGCATTCCCCAGCCGAGGAGCATATCCCCGACGAGCACCATGCAAGCGGCGAAGATGCCGATGAGCATCAGCTTGCGTATACGCCCCCGGTCGAGCTTACTGTCGATTCCGATATCATTATACGATTTTTGTATTTTATCATGTCTTTCCGTCATAAGTTTCCTCCTAAATATTCAAAGCAACGATCCCGATGAGACCAACCATAGCCAAGCCGAGGCTCGGCATGATGATGCCGGGCAGATCCTGAAAGGTTTTGGGATTGATCTTTCTCAGCGTAACGCCGATGATTAAAAACACGATGGAATTGAGCGCCGCCATCCATTTCGGAACATTCAGCGCGCCGATCAGAATCGCGATAACCAAACACACATCCGCCGCCATCAGAATCAGATAGCTCAGAAAAGAAGGAACAGTGATCGCCTTGTATAAGCCCTCTAGGGTGTGATCTGCAATCTCGAAGTTATCCTCACCCTTGCTCATGATCCGCTTGTAGATGACTGCTTGGATACAGAGCATCGAATGGACAAAAAAACCGCCGATACAGCCGACAAACGCAAGGATGCTCATGACCATCGCGAGCGTCGGGTAACCGCCGCTAATCTGCGAAGCAATAGAGCAAAAGCCGAAGCCGACCCCCGCGTCGCCGAAAAAAGCACAGAGGATCGACGCGCCAAAACGCCACTCGGACATCCTCATCCAGTTGCTGTCGATATTTTTGGAGGTGCCGAGCTTTTCGTTGCCCGCGCCCTTTAAGTCTAACAGGATATCTCCAACACAGCAGAGCAGCCCACCACACAAACCGAGGATCGAAAATAACAACATCGTTTAACTCCTTTATTTAATTTCACTGTTACTTGCGGTTAAATCAAGACTATGTAAACCTCTGCAGAAGACGTTATGTTTATTTTTTTCCTACAAGCAGTGCAGAGCCGGATAGTCCCATCCACACAGACTCGAATTTCGACATCAATTTACCGTCCGTCGTGTCGATCAGTTCCGCCTTTTCATAGCCCATATCCCACAGTTTTTTCAAGAAAGCCTGCATATCGCCGTACTTCGATTTGGAGAAAATATCGTGTATCGCAAACGAACCGCCTTTTCTCAAGGTGCGAAGGGTCTCGAGCAGATATGCCTGTCTGTCGCCCGGGATATTGTGATAAACGTAATTACTGCAAACAGCATCAAAGCTCTCATCCGCAAATGTGAGCTTCGTCGCGTCGCCGCGCTGAAAGGACGTATTTTCCACACCTTCCGCTTTGGCGTTGTTCTCACACAGCGGTTGATTGAATGAGGCGTATTCTTTTCCCCAGCGGTCAACACCGATGAAGCTTGAGTTGGGGTTTCTTTTTGCGCAGGCGATCGTGAGCGCTCCGCTGCCGCAGCCGACGTCAAGACATTTACCGCCGTCTGGTACGTCAACATAGCCGGCAATCCCGTCGATGATCTGTTTTGACATTTTCCGCTTGCCGTTGTAATCAAAGGCGCGGTACATCAGGATCATCCAGAGGGATGCACAAACGCCAACGACCGTCCCGATCAGAAAAATGATAAACACCACGGTTTTGATCGTTCCGCTCAGTATTCCGGTCAATCCGAAAACGATGAACAGTATAAAGAGTATCAGTGTTGCCGACAGACCGGCATAAATCATTCCCTTCGGCATCCAGTTTTTGTAATCAGGCTTCATATTCAAGCTCCTATCGTTTATTCGTCACGGTTCCCGCGACTGCCCATTTCGCGCTCTCGCTCTGCAGGTTCACCATTTTAGCGAATTCTCCGCCGGTATTCATCAAGTCCTCCGGCTTGCCCTGCTCCGCTACCATGCCGTCCTTTAATACAATGATCTTATCCGCTGCCTCGACCGTGCGCATACGGTGGGCGATAACAAGAACGGTTTTATTCTGCAACAGTTTGGACAGCGCGCCCTGCACCTTTGTTTCATTCTCCACATCAAGAGAAGCAGTCGCCTCGTCAAGAAGAACGATCGGGGCGTTTTTCAGGAGCGCACGGGCTATTGAAATGCGCTGGCGTTCTCCGCCGCTGAGCTTTGCGCCGTTCTCGCCGATCTGTGTATCATAACCGTTCGGCAGTTTTTCCACGAACTCGTCGCAGTTCGCCGCCTTCGCCGCTTCTATTACCTCTTCATCCGTCGCGCCGTGTCTGCCCAATCGGATATTCTCCATGACGGTATCGTCAAACAGCACAACATCCTGAAAGACCATCGAATAGTCGCTGAGAAGGGTTTCGGGATCGACCGTATTGATATCGACGCCTCCGACGCGAATCGTTCCGTTCGTGATATCCCACAGCCTTGCCGCAAGTCGGGCGCAGGTACTCTTGCCTGAGCCGGAGGGTCCGACAAGGGCAGTGACCTCGCCTTCTTTGGCGGTGAAGCTGACGTCCTTGAGCACCTGCTCGTTATCATATGCAAAACCAACGTTCTCAAATACAATATCGTAACCGTTAGGGGCAAAGCTATCCGCGCCCTCGGCAACAGGCGTATCGTAGATCTCCATCAAACGGTTCGCCGACACCTCGGACATGAATACCTCCGCAATCAGCGCAAGGCTCTGGTCAAACGGCGCATAAATGCGGGTGATCACCAGAAGGAACATAAAGAACAGCATAAAGTCGATCTGTCCGGAAAGAATCAAGCCCGCGCCGACAAGAATAGTTGTCGCGATTCCGAGGCGCATGATAACACTTGCGGCATTGACAAAAATACCGGTGGCGAATTCTCCGCGCAGGAGGGTTTTCTCATGCTGATCGATCTTACCGTCCAACTCGTCAAGGTGCTGTTTTTCTCCGTTGACGGCATGGATCTCACGGATGTTTTCAATCGTTTCCTGAATGCAGTCTGAAACCTTGACCGCCGCCTGCTTGGAAATCTCAGAATTCTTCTTTGCCATCTTACGGCTTCCGAACAGCAACAGAAACGCCACGGGTACGCCCCACAGCGCCGCGAGTGCCAATCGCCAGTCATAGATCAAGAGCACAACGGCAATGACAGCAGTCGATACATACGAACCGTAAAGATATCCCATAACATGAGACCAGACGTGCTCCATTCGGTTGACGTCGCCCATGATGGTCTCGGTCAGATCGGCAAGATCACGCTTGCCGAAGTATCCGAGCGGAAGCTTTCTCAGCTGTTCCGCCAACCCGATTCGCATGTTCTTGACTTCACCGTAAACAAGACCGTAGGTAGCGTGATACTGTAACAAATGCACGATCAGAGAGAGGATCACAAAGAGCGCCGTCAGCCCGATATACAGCCATGTGTTCGGGAAAGGTCCTCCCTCGGTGAGCGTTGAGATAAAGCTCAGCATCATAAAGTACAGCAGTCCCATACCACCCATCATCAACAGGTTGACAACGATCGTCCACAGCATACCCATCTTGGTGTTGTGTACACCTTTATCGGACAGTGCGTATTTGCGCTTGAATTTATCGCCGAACATTATCTCACCTCCGTTTCGTTTTGGATCTTCCATTTTGCGGCTTGGTTATATTCGTTCCACATACGCGCGTATAAGCCGCTCTTTTCTATCAATTCTTCATGTGTGCCTTCTTCGGCGACCTTACCGCCGTCCAGCACGATGATTTTATCCGCTCCCGTAACAGTCGAAAGACGATGCGCGATCATGATGACGGTCTTGCCCCTGGTCAAGGTCGCGAACGCCTTTTGGATCAACACCTCATTTTCGGGATCGGCAAAAGCAGTCGCCTCATCCAGTACGACGATCGGCGCGTCCTTTAAGATAGCGCGCGCCAGCGCAATACGCTGCTGTTCACCGCCGGAAAGATAGGTTCCTTCACTGCCGATAACGGTATCCATTCCGTTTGGCAGCTTATCGATAATATCCATGCACTGTGCCGCTTCAAGTGCCTTTTGTACTTCTTCTCTTGAAGCACCGGGACGCGCCGCACGGACATTATCGATTATAGAGGTCTTGAACAGACGATTGTTCTGGAACACGAAGGCGATATGATCCATCAGCACATGGGGATTGACCTCACGTACATCAATCCCGCCTACCTTGACCGCTCCCTCGGACACATCCCAGAAGCGCGGTATCAAGCTTGCGGCAGTTGTTTTACCGCCGCCGGAGGGACCTACCAGCGCGACCGTCTGTCCCGATTCTGCGACAAAGGATACGTGGCTGAGCGCAGGGAGATCAGCACCCTCATAGGTGAAGGAAACATCGTTGAATTCTACCTTGTTTCCGTTCGGCGTCTTCGGATTCTCCGTGATCTCAAGAACAGGCGCGTTCATTACGGTATCAATTCTTTTTAACGCTGTTTGTGCTAACATCGAACCGCTTGCGGCGAACATGATCTTCGCAAGCGCGGTGGAGATGATCGCCGAGAACACGGCATAGAAAGCAAAGTTCGTCACAAAGCCCGCGAAATTGCCCGAGTTGAGTGCGGACGGTGCTAAGAACAGCGCTACGGGAATCAGGAAAACAAACGCTCCCTCGGTAAAGGTCAGATTGACCGACTGCGGCATACGACACACGCCGTCGGTGTATTTTTCCGCTTTCTCGCTATAATCCTCAATCGCCTGCTTGAAAGCCTTGAAGGAATAAACGGTCTGCTGGAACACCTTAACGACCGGGATACCGCGCACATATTCGGTACCTGCCTTGCTCATCGTATCCTGCGCCGCCTGATACTCCTGCATCAACTTTGCGTTTTTGCCGCCCATCATCGTAAACATAGAAAGCACCGAGATGACCGCCGCCAAGAGACAGGCCGCTCCCATGCGCCAGTCGAATACGAACATCAGCACGAGCATAGCGATGAACATCGCGACTGTGCCGACAATATCGGCGAGATTATGGGCGAGAAGCGTTTCGGTCTCAGACGCAGCGCCGTCCAAGCGATTACGCAGCAGTCCAGAAGCGTTATTGTCAAAAAAGCCGAGCGGTGTTTTCATCAGGTGCGCCATGCCGCGTTTGCGGATATTTGACGCGGTTCGAAACGCCGCTAAATGCGTACACATCAGCGCGAAGAAGTAGATCAGGATCCCTCCGACAGCAAACGCAAATGCCATCCAGCCGTATTGAGCGATTTCGGTCGCCTGAGTCCAGTTCGGCGCAACGGATACCAGATCGCGTATCACCAGCCAGATACAGATATACGGCGCCATTCCGAGCACCATCGAGATCGCCGAAAGGAACAGTCCGGAGTATAGCAACCCCCGATAATTCCCTGTGTATTCTATCAACCGCGACAGTGGGGATTTTTTCTTTTCTTTATGCAAATCACATCATCCTTTCGTCATATGTTGTCGTAGTTAGCTATTGCTAACTCTTATGCAGTATATCAAAACATTTCTCTGAAGTCAAGTAATGCGGTGCTTTACAATCCGGCTTTATGTACTTCACGGATCATTTCTGTCTTGAACTGACTTTATTTTTCAAAAGTAATCCGAATGATCTTTTTTCTGACAATACTTCTCGCATTATTTTTCACTCCGCTTCATTGATATAGCTGTGATTATAATTTTGGAAATCGACAGGACAAAAATTATAACCAACACAACAGAAAATGTATTTGGATTTCTTATCATTCCGGTGATCGGTATCAGTATCA
>CAMHHL010000105.1 GCA_946184925.1 uncultured Clostridia bacterium
AGCGGTTCCGATACAAATGCCGACTGGTCGGGCGTAAATATGACGCTTGTAGGTGATGACGTGTGGTCGTACACAGCGTCAAAAGCATTTGCAAATTGTATTTTCAGCGACAACGGCGCCAACCAGACCGTAAACCTAACCGCTAAATACGGATTTATCTACGATAACCAAACAAAATCATGGACAGAGTATGACACAAGTCCAATAAGGGTAAAGTCATACAAAGCTGCTCCTTCAAACAAAATATACACAGGCATGGAGGTTGTGCTATCAGCTGACGCGGAAAGCAGTGCCGGCACAGTTAGCTACAAGTTCAGCGTTAACGGAGATGTCCTCAGAGATTTCTCATCCGTAAGCTCTGTATCTTGGATACCTAACGAGGCAGGATCATATACAGTAACATTTGACTTTAAAGATTCTGCCGGAAACGAGAACAGCCGCACGCTAACACTTACTGTTTTAAGCGACAGCGGATTAGCAACGCCTATAATCAAGACTGTTACACCATCTAACAGCAGTTATATCAAGAAGGGCGAGGCTTCGGCAGTAACCGTAACCGCGGGCGGAGGACAGACAGGAACGAACCTGTTGTTTTATAAGTATGTTGTTGTCGCTCCGTCAGGAGCACAAAACACAGCGTATTATACTCTGAATAATTACTACTCATTTACTCCCTCTGAGGAGGGCGACTATAAAATTTCCGTTTTCGTTCAGAGCTCGGATAACACAACCGTCAGCAAAACCGTTACCGTTACTTCTACCGGAGGAGATATACCGACTGCCCCGACCGATCTTGTTTATCAATCGGGCGATGTAAACAGAGACGGTGTTGTAAGCATTTTGGACGCTACCTATATTCAGATGTATCTTGCCGAGTTTTCCGGTTATAATGTCACTCTCGACCTTGGTGATATGAATAATGACAGAGTAATTACAATAACGGACGTTACGGCTATTCAGAGAAAGCTTGCTGAGTTCAGCTGATCATATTGCTGCATTATGAGGTAAATTATATGTTTAAAATGAAAAAACTAATAGCTGTTCTTCTTATTTTTGCTATGATTTTTGCTATTGGGGCTGTAGCGGTTACGGCTGAAGCTGTTCCTGAGGACGCGGAAGTCGGCGCCGGAAGCAGTACGCCGTCAAATATTGTTATCCATGTAAGGCAGGACGGGCTTTCGCAACCTTATCTGTATTTGTGGAACTCGCTTCCCGCAAACAGCGCAATGTCAAAATCATATCCCGGTGAGAAAATGGTTGCTTCGGGAAAGTGGTTCAATTACGTTGTAAAAAGCATTACTAAAGTAAACGTAATTGTTACCGACGCCGACGGAAAGCAGTATTCAAAGGAACAGAAAATAACAAACGCTTCGGGCGACTGGTATTTCAGCAACGGAAAATGGACAAAATACGATCCCGACGAGGTAGATCCCGTCGAGAGCTTTGATCCGCGTATGGACTCTATTTACTTCGTTATTCCGACTCGATTCTACGACGGAGATTCATCAAATAACGTCCACTGCTGGAATGACGGCGACGCAAATAACCCGGATTCCGATCCGGCTTGGCGCGGCGACTTCAAAGGCCTTGCCGAGAAACTGGATTATATAAAGGCACTTGGATTTAATTCGATCTGGGTAACTCCGGTTGTCACCAACGCATCGGGTTATGACTATCACGGCTATCACGCAATGGATTATTCGACCGTTGATGCGCGCCATGAAAGCGATGATTTTGATTTTGATGATTTGATCCGCGCCGTTCACGAAAAGGACATGAAGATATATCAGGACGTTGTTTTCCAGCACACAGGCAACTTCGGCGAAGCTAATCTTTGTCCGCTTTTCACCAAGGACACCACGAAGGATTTGTCAAATATCGAGGAGTCGATGATTCCCACCGATTATCTTCTTGACTCTTACGGTCTCAGCTCGCCTGAGGACTATTGGGCTCAGGACGGTTTTATTCAGTACCAGCAGCGCCTTAAGCTTATGAAAAATACCGATTATTCCGGAGATAACGGTAACTCAACCGGTATAGCGCCTTCAAAACAGGATTATCCGGACAATAAGCTTTCAAGCAGTGATATCTACAACCCGAACAATTACTTCCATTCCGGTTATTTTCAGAGCCTTAACTGGGACGACTGGAGCTGCAAATACTGTCAGATTGACGGAGATTGTGTTGACTTGAACACCGAAAATCCTGCTGTTGCGGAATATGTCACTAATTCTTACTCCGAATACATAAACCGCGGAGTTGACGGATTCCGCGTTGACACTGTTCGTCACATTCCAAGACTTGACTTGAATTTAATGTTTAACGACCAAATCCATGCCGCAGCAACGGCTGCGGGTAAGCCCAACTTCCTAATGTTCGGTGAGATCTGTACCCGTATGCCTGCCGCTTGGTACCGCGGACACGCTGAGGAATCGGCTCCGTATTACACATGGAAAGAAAGCAATCCCAAGTGGGCACAGCAGTGGCACTGGGGCTCAACGTTTGATGACGTCAACGAAAACATGAACATCACCTTTGATCACTACATCGAAGAGGACGACACGAGCGACGAGCCGACCTCTGACAACGCTTTTTTAAACGGTATCACATATCATACTCCCGACCGTTCAATGGCTTCCGGCATGGAGGCTATCGACTTCCCTGTACACCGTGCGTTCGGCAGTGCAAAAGGTGCGTTTGATCTTGCGAAAAGCGCTGACAAGTATTATAACGACGCCACCTACAATGTAATGTATGTTGACTCGCATGACTATGCGCCCGAACAGTATGATGAAAAGGTACGTTTTAATGGCGGAACTCAGACATGGGCGGAAAACCTTGATTTGATGTTTACGTTCCGCGGAATTCCCTGCATCTATTACGGCTCAGAGATCGAGTTCCAAAAAGGTCAGAGCATTGACGTCGGATTGGACAAACCGCTTTCAACAACCGGACGAGCCTACTACGGAGATAATCTTGAGGGCGATGTAAACGCTACCGGTTTCGGCGAGTATACAGCTTCGGGAACCGTTAAGGAAACGCTTGAATATTCGCTTGCTCAACATATTATGAAGCTTAATAAGATCAGGCGCGCTATCCCCGCTCTGCAAATGGGGCAGTATACCACTTCTTCAAACTATGTCAGCGGCGACACGGCATATATCCGCCGCTATACAGAGACAGGCGTTGACAGCCTTGCCTGCGTTACGGTTTCCGGCAGCGCGACGTTTAAAAATATTCCTAACGGCCTTTATATAGACGCTGTAACCGGCGACAGAAAGACTGTTACCAACGGAACACTTAATGTTTCGGCAATAGGTAAAGCTAACATGAGAGTATATGTTTGCTGTGCCGACGGATTCAAGGGTATTTCAGGCGCGATAGGCGGAACAACCGAATATCTTAAATAATTGGTAAAGGGCGTGCTTCGGCGCGCTCTTTTTATTTATCAAATCAGAAAGTTTTAAGATTTCTTAAAAAAACACTTTACTTTAGTAACGTAATAATGTATAATATTTCTGTTCGTGTGCAGATATTTTGCGCAAAATGAAACAAATCATTATACGGAGGACATTATTATGAAAAAAATCATTGCAATGCTGCTTGTATGCGTGCTTGCGGTTTCACTGCTCGCAGGCTGCGGTTCATCGAGCAAATCGGACTGGGAAACCATCAAAGACAAGGGTAAAATGGTTATCGGCATGACTATTTTTGAGCCGATGAACTATAAGACAGACAGCGGCGAGCTCACAGGCTTTGAGACCGAGTTTGCGAAGGCCGTTTGCGAGGAATTGGGCGTAGAAGCCGATTTCCAGGAAATCAACTGGGACAACAAGGAGATCGAGCTCAGCTCCAAGAAGATCGACTGCATTTGGAACGGCATGACGATCACCGACGAAAGAAAAGAGAACATGAGCATTTCCGATCCTTACATGCAGAACAAGCAGGTAATGGTAACAAAGAAGGAAAACGTTGAGAAGTTCTCAACAAAGGACGGCGTTAAGGGTGCAAAGGTCACCGCAGAAGCCGGTTCCGCAGGTGAAGAGGTTGCAAAGGGCGACGATTTCTTTAAGGAAGCAAAGTATGTTCCCGCCGACGCTCAGACAAAGGCTCTGATGGAGGTTAAAGCTAATACTTCCGATATAGCTATCGTTGACTATGTTATGTCGATCGGCACTCTCAGAGAGGGCTCCGACTATTCAGACCTCGCCGTTATCGAGTCAAAGTCATTCTCACCAGAGGAGTACGGCGTTGCGTTCAGAAAAGACAGCGACACAACCAAAAAGGTAAACGAAGCAATGCAGAAGGTTGCCGACAGCGGTAAGCTTAAGGAGATCGCCGACAAGTACAACCTTACCGACCTGCTCCTTCTTAAATCCAAGTAATAGTTATGACTCAGTTTTTTGACGTGACCCTTCGGCTTCTTGAAGGGTTTAAAGAAAACTGCTTCCTGTTCGGAATGACGCTGCTGATGGCGCTTCCGCTTGGACTTATCATTTCCTTTGGCTCCATGTCAAAATTTCTGCCGCTTAAGCTTTTGTGCAGAGCTTTTGTGTGGATAATCAGAGGAACGCCGCTGATTCTTCAGCTCTTTGTCGTCTTTTATATTCCGCCGATGCTTACAAACGGAGATTTTTCGATCGACGACAGAATGACGGCTTCGCTTGTCGCCTTTGTGATAAATTACGCGGCATACTTTTCCGAGATATACCGCGGCGGGATCGAGAGCATTCCCAAAGGGCAGTATGAGGCAGGCTATGTGCTGGGCATGAAGAAAAGCCAAATATTCTTCAAGGTCGTGCTGCTTCAGGTCATCAAGCGCATCGTAGCGCCTATGAGCAATGAGATAATCACGCTGATAAAGGACACCTCGCTCGCGCGTGTTATCCTTGTTGAGGATATTCTGAAATACGCCGAGGACTATACCCGCGTAAACGGACTTATCTGGCCCGTATTCTATTCGGGCGCGTTCTTCCTGTTGTTCTGCGGCATATTGACGCTTCTTTTCCGCTTTATAGAGAAAAAGCTCGATTATTACAAAGGTTAGGAGGCGCGGTATGGCATTTTTAGAGGTAAAGAATATCAAAAAAAGCTTCGGCAAAACCGAGGTGCTCAAGGACATCAGTTTTGAGCTTGAAAAGGGCGAGGTGCTTGCTATCATCGGCTCCTCCGGCTCGGGCAAAACTACGCTTCTGCGCTGCATAAACTTCCTTGAAACCGCTCAGTCGGGCATTGTGTCTGTCAACGGGAACGTCCTGTTTGACGGCAGCGACCCGTCCAAGAAAAAGGATTCCGAGATCCGCAGGAACCGCCTGCACTTCGGAATGGTGTTTCAGCAGTTCAACCTGTTTCCGCAGTACACGGTTTTTGAAAACCTTGTGCTTGCTCCAAAGCTTTTGGCAAAGGAGAAAATAAAGGAACACGGCGAGTACATGGGCGCCTCGACCTATAAGGAAGCTGTCGAGAAGATAACCGAGGAATCGGAGCAGCTTCTGGTAAAGGTAGGGCTTACCGAAAAGCGCGACGAATACCCCTGCAACCTCAGCGGCGGTCAGCAGCAGCGTGTGGCTATCGCGCGCGCTCTTGCGCTAAACCCCGACGTACTATGCTTTGACGAGCCGACCTCGGCGCTCGACCCCGAGCTTACGGGCGAGGTCCTTAACGTTATCAAGGGGCTTAAAAGCTCCGACAGCACAATGATAGTAGTAACGCATGAAATCAGCTTCGCGCGCGACGTAGCAGACAAGGTCATCTTCATGGCTGACGGCGTTATCGAGGAAGAGGGAACACCTCAGCAGGTTATCGAGAA
>CAMHHL010000106.1 GCA_946184925.1 uncultured Clostridia bacterium
TTGCCTTCATTTTGAACTTGTACAATTTTTGTACAAGTTGAAGCTTTAAATAATTCTTCCTCTTCATAAATATTTGCAAGGTGTCTTGTTATAGTTTGCGGCGTAACCTCAAACAATTCTGCCATTGACTTTTGCGTCAACCAGATGGTATCGTCCTTTATTACAGCGTTGACGGATACCTCCTCGTCAGCCGCCTTGTATATAAGAAAATCAAATCCGTTGCTCATCTCATTATCCTCCGTGCTTTATGATTTTATTCTATCACGATTCAGACATAATAGCAACCGCATTTATCAGGTCGCATTTCCATCTCCTGAATCCTGCACGGTCAAAACTCTCAACTTACAACTTACAGCGCCAAAAAACGACCGCAAAGCGCGGTCGTTTCTTAATCTTCTGCTATGCCGTTGTCCTCGGTGTATTCCGGCTCGACGTACTCGGGTTCCTCGGGAACATATTCCTCGGTCTCCTCGACGTATTCAGCCGGAGCGTCGGTTTCATCCTCTTCGGGAGCAGCTTCCGTTGTTTCCTCGGGCGGAGAGGTCTCTTCCTCCTCGGTGTGCGTCGTTCCGTCCGGCTTTGTGCGGAAAGTACCGTCAGTGTCGGCTTCCTTGACATAGTGTCCGCCGGAGAGACTGTAGGTCGAATAGTTGACGACCTCCTTGCTGATTTCCTTGCCGTTGAGGTAGAGCACGCGGTAGGTCTTTGTCTTATAGTTCGAGCTCGTGATGTCGTAGTTCTCGCTGTACATTTTGACGTTGTCGTAGCCCGGATCCTGATAGCCGTAGATGTTGGCTATGAGGGTTGTTCCGTCAACCTTGCACTCGATAAAAATCGGGTAGTCGGTGGTGTTGCGGAGCTTCAAATCGAGATTCGGATAGTCGATTGTCGCGTCCTCGCCCGAGAGAGCATAGGACGACGTATAGTAGTGGTAGTGGCGCTCATAAATCTCGACATTGCCGAGAATCGCCGCCTGATAAAGCACCGTGCTCGCCTGACAGATTCCGCCGCCGACGCCCTGCGTGTACTCGCCGTCTACGATGACGGTTGACGCGCGGTAGCCGTTCGACTCGAGGTTAGAATCGCCGGTGCAATCGTTGAACGACCAGACCTCGCCGGGCTTGATTACGGAGCCGTTGCAGGCGTCGAGCGCCAGCGCCATGTTGTTGGTGCCGTCGGTCGTGTTGTATGAAATCGAGGTCGCGTGAGAGAGCCCCACGACGTTCTTCTTCAGGAACGCGACCGAGGTCTTGGGCTTGAGCTTCTTGACCTTGGCGGTGATGTCGGCGGTTTTGTCGCCGGAGCCGAGAGCCACAAGCAGCTGCTCTTTGAGGTCGGCTTTGTCAAGCTTTCTGCCGGCTTGGCTTTTCTTATATTCAAAGCGCTCGTCCGAAAACGGGTGGAACTTCGAGATTTCCGCGTCCTTTGCGCTGTAGTCAACCTTCTTTGCAAAGCGGTTGACGCTCTTGCCGACGGATTTTTCGTCAAGCTCATACTCAAGCTCAAACTCGGCTACACCCTTGGCGTTCGTGACGGGCTCGGTGTAGACCGTCGCCTCGGTGCCTGTCGGCTCCTCGTAGATTCCCTGCTCCTTGAGGCTGTAGACCTTGGCGGCTTCGAGCGGCTCGTCATAGTTGAACTTGTACGCAAAATCATCCTTGGTGAAGGTTTTCTCCGTGTCGCCAGCCTTGACGTTGAGCTTGAAGTTTTCGACAAGCGTCATCGACTTTTCCTCGAGCTTTTCACGCGCCGCGTCAAAGGACAGGCTGCTGATGTCGATTCCCGAGACGGTGATGTTCTCCGAAAACCTGAAGGGCTGAGCCTTCTTGTCGGCTATGTAGTTGTTGTAAGCGACAAAACCCACCGTCGCGCCGATTCCGAGAAAGAGCACCAAAACAATCACGACAAACAACACCTTGCCGCGCTTTTTCCCCTGCTTTGGCGCCTTCGGGGCTTTCGTCGAGGATTTTTTTGCTTTTGCCGGCTTTTTCGCGTATCTTTCGCCGTTCTTGGGCGCTCCGTGACGGAGACCCGAGCCGGAAGCACGCGCGTAGCGTGCGCCTGAGCTGACGGTTGCCATTGCAACACACTCCTTAATCTATCTCAATTACATACTATTTTTGTAGTCAATAACATTCTAATACTTTTTCTTGAAAAAATAAAGAGCTAAAATCATCTTATTTTGCCATATTACGGTTACAATTTCGTTAAAAATGCATAACAATTGTCAAGTTATGCTCATAGTCGCCCCTGAGAGTGGTTGACAATCGCTTTTTGCCGGCTGAGATTATCATTTCCTTAAATCAAAACTATTGAAATTAGTCGTGCTTTCATATATAATTAACTATATATGTTCACACGAAAAGCGACTCAAGAGGTTTTGAAAATGAAGATACTTGTTTTTACAGCATCAACGGGCGGAGGTCACAAGCGCGCCGCCGCCGCTTTCAAGGAATATGTCGGAAGCGTGTCCCCGGAAACCGACGTAAAGGTTGTTGACGGAATCGCAAAGACCGGCAAGGCGTTCAACGGGCTGATCTGCGGAGGCTACACCTTTCTCGCCAAGCACATGCCCGGCTTCTACGGCTCAATGTACAGAAGGTCGGACAAGAAATCCATGCTCAACTCGATTTGCAACGGCGCGAACAAGTCTCAGGGCAAGAAGCTTCTCCCGGACATTGAGGAGTTCAAGCCCGACGTAATTCTCTCGTGTCATCCGTTCGTTACGACCATGCTCGGCGATTTGAAAACCAAGGGGCTGTTGAGCGTTCCGACTGTTTCGCTCATCACCGACTTTGCGCCCCACCAAACCTACATTGCCGACGGAATCGACCATTACATCGTAAGCAGCGAGGCGATGGTCGAGACCTTCAGGGAAAGGTACGACATCGACAGCTCGCGCGTGCACGCGTTCGGAATTCCGGTTTTCAGGAAATTTGCCGAGAAAACAAGCGGCGCAAAGCTCGGATTTTCGAAGGACAAAAAGACGATACTCTTCATGGCGGGCAGCTTCGGCGTGACCAAGGTTCTCGGCGTGTACAAGGACATCGTGCTCAAGAATCCCGGCTGTCAGTTCATCGTAATCACCGGCAACAACAAGCAGCTGTTCGACAACTTCAAGCCCGTTGTCACCGAGAATACAAGACTTCTCATGTTTGTTGACAACGTTGAGGACTATATGCACGCCGCCGATCTTATAATCACAAAGCCCGGCGGACTCACCGTGAGCGAAAGCCTCGTGTGTGAGCTTCCGATGGCGATTTACAGCGCCTATCCCGGGCAGGAAGAGGACAACGCGAAGTTCCTCTCCGACAGCGGCGCCGCGATTATCCTCGGAAAATATCCCGGCGAGACAATCCGCGCGCTGATTGACGACGAAATAAGGCTCAGCGTTATGAAGCGCAACTGCAAGCTCACCTGCTGCGGCAACGCTTCGGAGAAGCTGTTCAATCTTTGCAGGGAGCTGGCGAAAGACAATGACTAAGCTTTTTTCGGCAATATGCCTTGTAATCTGCGCCGCGCTTTTGCTCGGCTCGTGCTCCCGCATCGAAACTCTCTCGGACAACATTTCTCCCGACGAGAACGCCGCCTACAGCTTCACAAGCGGCGAAACCTCTCCCCCGGGAGCGTACAACCAGTACAAGCTCGCGGCTCAGGACTTCGCCTTTGAGCTTCTCGGGAACCTGCCCGAAAACGAAAAGGGACTTTGCGTTTCGCCCTCCGCGGTTTACTCCCAGCTTTCACTGCTGCGCAACGCCGCCTCGGGAAGCACCGACGCGGAAATAAAAAAGGCTCTCGGCGAAATGTCGCTCGAGAACCTCAACCTCTGCAACGCCTACTTTTTCAGCAGGCTCGACGCTCTCAGCTCCGAGGAAAGCTTCATCCGTACAGACAGCGAGCTTTCCTTTGACGAGGGAATCGTTGTGGGGCAGGAATTCCTGATTAAAAACGCGGATTACTATAACCAAAAAATCTACAGAGGCGAGAAAGCCTCCGGCAATATCGTCGCAGCGTCGACCGTCGGCTTTGAGGACGAATGGCTCTCGGGCTTTACCGGTGAGAAGGACGGAACCTTCGCCGGCAAAAAAGCAACCTTCCTCACCGGAAGAGAGTATTACCTCAAGGCGAAGGGCTGCACCGGCTTCATAAAGGACTTTGCGAACACTCCGCTGAGGTTCATCGCCGTGCTGCCCGACGAAGGCACGGACATCACCGGGTTTTTAAAGAGCTTTGACGGCGAAAAATACCGCGAGCTCACCGGCTCGATGGATATATTCACAACCTGCGAGGCGGCTGTTCCGCAGTTCAGCGCGTCGGGCGATTTGAGCCTTTCGGACGCGCTCTCAGCCGTCGGAATAAAGGAGATTTTCTCCGGCAATGCTAAGCTTGAGGGGCTCTCCTACGGCTGCAAGGCGAAGCTCGGAGAGTTCCGTCAGACATGCTCCTATGAGCTGAAAGCGAACGGAGCCAAAGCAACCGCCGAAAAGCCCGAGCCCAAGGCGACAGTAGAACTCAACCGTCCGTTTGTGTGGATTCTTGCGGACAACGAGAGTATGATTCCCGTCATGGCGGGTACCGCAATGAGGTTTTAACGGATGAATTTCAAGAAGTTTTTGAAACCAAAGTACATCTTCAACGTGGCAGTCATCGGACTTTGTCTCGGAATCGTGATGTACTTCTTCTTCAGTGAGGACGGGCTCAGAGACCTGCTCCGCTCCGACACCGAAATAATATGGTTCTGGATTGTCATCGCGCTGCTCTCGGAAGTTATGTTCATGATGTTTGAATCGACGATTTTCTACATCCTTATCAAGGACAAGTACAGGCACTTCCGGTTTATCGACGCAATCAAGGTGACTATGATGGGCGCGTTCTGGAGCGCGGTCACGCCATCGTCAACAGGCGGTCAGCCAATGCAGATTTATCTTCTGCACACGAGAGGCGTCGAGGTCGGCTTCAGCACCTCGCGGCTGATGCAGAAGTTCATGATTTATCAGGTTGTGCTCAACGTTATCAACATCGTCGCGGTGCTTATTAACCTGCAGTTCATCCTGAACAGTCCCAACGTTCAGCTCGTTATTTTCCTGCTTGTGCTCGGCTTCATCAGTCAGACGGCTGTAACGGCGATGTTCCTGCTGTTCAGCTTTTCGCCGAAGCTTTCGCGCAAGCTGATTATGCTGTTCGCAAAGATTCTCAGCAAAATCAAAATCGTCAAAAACCTCGACGACAAAATAGCCTCAATCGACAAGCAGCTCGAGACCTTCCACACCAGCAACAAGGACATCTACCGCACACCGAGACTTCTGATTCCGTCGATACTGCTGACAATCTGCCAGTTCGTCGCGATGTTCATGGTGACTTACTTCATATATCTCGCGCTAGGCTTCAACGAGGCGAATCCGCTTCAAATCATGTCGTGTCAGGCTTACGTCAACCTGATGAGCGGAATGATTCCGCTTCCGGGAGCGTCCGGCGCGGCTGAGCTCGGATTCACGGCGTTCTTCAGCGTGTTCTTCCTCCGCGGAACACTCAAGAGCGCGGCGCTTATTTGGCGTTTCATCAACTATTACGGCGTAATCTTCGTGACAGCGCCGTTCGCCTACTTCACCAAGGGCAAAACAGCGGACGACATTGAGGAAAATTCGTAATGCGTAATGCGTAATGCGTAATTAAAGGTCGAGAAGAAAGATTGATATGGAAATCAACTTTTCT
>CAMHHL010000107.1 GCA_946184925.1 uncultured Clostridia bacterium
ATCTTCGTCCTCGCCGTCGGTATCTTCGTCCTCGCCGTCGAAATCTTCATCCTCACCGTCGGAATCTTCATCGTCGATATTCTCGTCGTCAATGTCGTTTTCGCCGTTATCCTCATCGGGAGAGTACGCCGACGCATGTGTATCCGCCCCTTTTGCAAAGGCATGGGAAGGGGCGAGAATCAGCGGTATTAACAGTAATGAAAGCAGTATGCAGAGTCGTTTCATAGCAGGTCACTTCCTTTGAGTTTATGCTATCATATTGCCGAATTAATAGCAACAAATTCTTTGTTAAATATTGTGAAAAATGCATGACAAAAAGGCTTCCCCGGGCGGCGCGGCAGGCTTCTTGAACAAAGACGCCGGATTGACACAAAAAGGTTGCTATTTTTCGCAAAATAGACTATAATTAACTATGTATGTAAAACAGGAGGAGTTCTATGAATCTTAACGTCGGCGACAGGCTCGAAATGAAAAAGCCGCACCCCTGCGGATGCAGAACCTTTGAGCTGCTTCGTGTCGGAATGGACTTCAAAATCCGGTGCGAGGGCTGTTCGCGCGAGGTTATGGTTCCGCGCAGGAAGGTCGAAAAAAACATAAAGAAGGTGCTCAGCGATGTTTGAGAAGATTGAGATTTTTGACAAGCGCTACAGCGAGCTGAACAAGAAAATATATGAGCCGTCAATCGCGGCGGACGTTGACCAATATAACAAGATCATGAAGGAAATCCGCGAGCTCGAGCCGGTTGTGCTCAAGTACCGCGAATACAAAGCCGCGAACACCGCGATTGAGGAAAGCCTCGAGATACTCGGCGATTCCTCGATGGATTCGGAGATGAAGGAGCTCGCTCAGGCGGAGCTCGACGAGAACAAAAAGCTTGTCGAGACGCTCTCCGAGGAGCTGAAGATCCTGCTTCTGCCCAAGGATCCCAACGACGAGCGCAATGTTATCGTCGAAATCCGCGGCGGTGCCGGCGGCGAGGAGAGCGCGCTTTTCTCGGCGGTGCTCTACCGCATGTACACGATGTACGCCGAGCGCAAGGGCTTCAAGACCGAGGTCATCAACATCAACGAGACCGAGCTCGGAGGCTACAAGGAAATATCGTTCATGATTAACGGCGAGGGCGCTTACAGCCGCTTCAAGTACGAGAGCGGCGTCCACCGCGTTCAGCGTGTGCCCGAGACCGAGAGCCAGGGGCGCATTCACACCTCGACCACAACCGTCGCGGTGCTTCCCGAGGCTGACGAGGTCGAGATGGAAATCAACCCCAAGGATTTGAAAATCGACACGTTCCGCTCCTCGGGCGCAGGCGGTCAGCATATCAACAAAACTTCCTCCGCAATCCGCATAACCCACCTGCCGACCGGCATGGTTGTGGAGTGTCAGGACGAGCGAAGTCAGTATAAAAACAAGGACAAGGCGATGAAGGTGCTCAAATCAAGGCTTCTGCAACAGAAGCAGGAAGCTCAGGACAGCGCAATCTCAGCCGAAAGAAAAAGTCAGGTCGGAAGCGGAGACCGCAGCGAGCGTATCCGCACCTATAACTATCCCCAGGGAAGGATGACCGACCACAGAATCGGGCTCACGCTCTACAAGCTTGAGGATATCCTCAACGGCGACCTCGACGAGGTGATTGATTCCCTCACAGCCGCCGACAGAGCGGAAAAGCTCAGAGAAAGTATGGAGAATTAATGGAAACTTTGCTTTTGAAAGCAGACCAAAACGGAATAGAAAAAGCCGGGGAAATCCTCGCGCGCGGCGGACTTGTCGGAATCCCGACCGAGACCGTCTACGGGCTTGCCGCCAACGCGCTTGACGGCGAAGCTGTCGCGCGGATTTTCAGAGCAAAGGGCAGACCGATGGACAATCCGCTGATTGTTCACATCGCCGACGTCGATGACATCAACCGCTTCTCGCTCATCAGCGAGGTTCCCGCCGGCGCCGTGGAGCTTGCGTCCGCGTTCTGGCCGGGACCGCTGACGATTATCATGCCCAAGGGCAAGGCGATACCCGACGAGGTGAGCGCAGGGCTCGATACCGTCGCGATAAGACTGCCCGAGCATATGGCTGCGCGCGCGGTTATCCGCGCCGCCGACAGACCTCTCGCGGCTCCGTCGGCAAACCTCTCCGGCTCGCCCAGCCCGACGACGGCTCAGCACGTTCTCAACGATATGGACGGCAAAATCGAAGCCGTGCTCGACGGCGGTGTGTGCCGCGTCGGCGTTGAGAGCACCGTCGTTACACTTGCCGGCGACAAGCCCAGACTGCTACGCCCGGGCGGAATCACTCTTGACCGGCTGGAGAGCGTTCTCGGCGAGGTTGAGGTTGACGACGCGGTGCTCAACAAGCTCCGCGACGGCGAGACGGCGGCTTCTCCCGGAATGAAGTACAAGCACTACGCTCCCAAGGCTCACGTTGTGCTCATAAAAGCCGACGATGACGCATACATAGATTATGTGAACTCTCACGCGGACGACGGCGTTGCCGCGCTCTGCTATGAGAACGACGTCCGCAGAGTTAACGTCAAGGCTTATTCTATGGGTCGCAAGGACGACTATTCGTCCCAGGCTCACGCGCTCTTTGACGCGCTGAGAGCGATTGACGACGACGCGACGGCTGATATTGTCTACGCGCGCTGTCCCAAGCCCGACGGAATCGGACTGGCGGTCTACAACAGGCTGATTCGCGCGGCAGGTTTTGAGGTGATTGACCTTGAAGAAGTATAAGCTCGTCGGACTTACCGGCACCACCGGCTCCGGAAAAAGCACGGCGCGGAAGTTCTTTGAAGCTGCCGGATACGCTGTCATCGACGCCGACGCGCTCGCGCGCGAGGCGGTCAGCCTGCCGCAGACAGAGGTGCTTTTGAGGCATTATTTCGGCTGCGATATATTTCATGACGGCGCGCTCGACAGGAGAATGCTCGCCGAAAAAGCCTTTGCTGCCGAAGATAAAACAGCGTTGCTCAACAGCGTTGTTCATCCCCGGATAACGCCGCTGTTTCTGAGAGAGCTCAGACAGCTTTCGGACGGCGGACATACCAAGATTGTGTTCGACGCGTCCCAGCTTTTCGAGAGCGGAATGGACGTGCTCTGCGACGTGACCGTTGCGGTAACGGCACCGCCCGAGCTCAGGCTCAGGAGAATTATCGGGCGCGATAACCTCACGGAAGATGAGGCGCGGCGCAGAATCAGCGCCCAGTTCAGCGACGAATTTTTCGC
Organism: uncultured Clostridia bacterium; assembly: GCA_946184925.1. GTDB lineage: Bacteria > Bacillota > Clostridia > Oscillospirales > Acutalibacteraceae > Ruminococcoides. Next base: position 3,216 of record CAMHHL010000107.1, read on the forward strand.
GAAAAAATGTGATTATGTGATAGAAAACCTCTCCGGCTGCGACGAGCTCAGGCTCGGCTGCGAGAGGGTGCTAAGTTTGATTTAGAGGTGCAATGTGGCTCAGACGAGACGCCGTCATGTGCGGCAGGAAAGACGACATAACAGCTTTTTGAAGAGAGTGCTGCTCATTTTTGTCGCGGTTGCGGCTGCGGCTGTCGTGCTCTGGCTTGTTGTTGTGAACTTTTCCAAGGCGAGCGATTCGATGATGCGCAACGTCTATAAGCTTGAATACACCGGAGCAATCGAAAAGGCGGCGCAGGAGTATGACCTCGACAAGGCGCTGATTTGCGGCGTGATACACACCGAGTCGGGCTTTGACCCCGACGCAGGCAGCGGTGCCGGAGCTCAGGGGCTCATGCAGCTCATGCCCTCAACCTTTGAGTGGCTTGCGCAGCTGAGAGGGGAGACCGTCCCCGAGTACAGCTACACCGACCCCGAGCTCAACATCGACTACGGCTGTTATTTTCTCCGCTGGCTTTTCGACCGCTACGGGGACACCGAGGTTGCGCTTGCGGCGTACAACGCCGGGTTCGGCGCTGTTGACGAATGGCTCAAGGACAAAAATTGCAGTCCCGACGGCAAAACCCTGACGACGATTCCCGTCACCGAGACCGCAAACTACGTCCCAAAGGTTTTAAAAGCCAAAGATAAGTATAATGAGTTATATTTTTAAAAAACTATATTTAAGTACAAGGATTCAAGGGCTTTTTCATCATTCCATACTCCCTGAATCTTTAATCACGGAGGTTCAAAATGTCAGAAGAAAAATCAAAGGTAAAGGAACTCAAGGAACAGCTTTTTGTTCCGGCAAAAAAAGGAATTTCGACTGTCAGCGCTGACGAAATCGCCAAGGCTGACAGCTTCTGCGAGGGCTACAAGACCTTCCTCGACAACTCTCCCGTAGAGCGCGAGGCGGTCAGGTATTCCGTCAAGCTCGCCGAGGAGAACGGCTTCGTTCCCTTTGAGCAGGACAAAAAATATACCCCCGGCGACAGGGTTTACTACGTCAACCGCGACAAGGCGGTTGCTCTCGCCGTAATCGGCAAGAACGGCACCAAAAACGGCACGCGCCTTTCAATCGCGCACATTGACTCTCCGCGAGTTGACCTCAAGCCCAATCCGCTCTATGAGGACACCTCGCTCGCGTATTTCAAGACACACTACTACGGCGGCCTCAAAAAGTATCAGTGGACTGTCATGCCGCTGGCTCTCCACGGAACCGTCGTCAAGCTCGACGGAACGAGGGTTGATATCCGCCTCGGCACCGAGGAGGACGAGCCCTGCTTCTGTATTACGGATTTGCTTCCGCACCTCGCCCGTGAGCAGGCGGCAAAAACGCTCGGCAAGGCGATTGAAGCCGAGAACCTCAACGTGCTCATTGGCTCCCGTCCGCTCGACACCGACGAGGAAGAGGGCGAGCTCGTCAAGCTCAATGTTATGAAGCTTCTCAATGATAAATACGGCATCACCGAGAACGACTTCCTCTCGGCTGAGTTATGCTTTGTGCCTGCCCAGAAGTGCCGCGACGTCGGCTTTGACCGCGGACTCATCGGCGGCTACGGTCACGATGACAAGGTCTGCGCTTATCCGGCGCTGATGGCGGCGATTGACTGCGAGGCTCCCGAGTGCACCTGCATCACTTATCTCACCGACAAGGAGGAAACAGGCTCAGACGGCAACACCGGCATGCAGAGCGATTTCCTCAGATACTTCATCTACGATCTCGCGAAGGCTGACGGCGAGGAGGGCTACAGGGTTCTCTCCAAGAGCAAGTGTCTCTCTGCCGACGTAAACGCGGCGTTCGACCCGATTTACGCTTCCGCATATGAGGCGAGAAATTCAAGCTATATCAACCAGGGCGTCATAATCTCGAAGTACACCGGTCACGGCGGCAAGTACGACACCTCAGACGCTTCGGCTGAGTATATGGGCGAGATTCGCTCTATGCTCGAGAACAACGGCATCATGTGGCAGGTCGGCGAGCTCGGCAAGACCGACATCGGCGGCGGCGGAACAATCGCCAAGTATGTCGCGAATATGAACGTTGACGTCGTTGACCTCGGAGTTCCCGTGCTCTCGATGCACGCGCCGTTTGAGCTCATCTCAAAGGTTGATGTCTACGAAGCGTACCGCGCGTTCCTCGCTTTTTTCTCATAATGTAGGCATTTTTTAACATTTCTTAAAAAAACACTTGCATTTTTCCACACAAAGTGGTATTATATACGGGCGGAAAAAATTCCGCCCTGACACGCGCTGATAGCTCAGCTGGATAGAGTGACTGGCTACGAACCAGTAGGTCGGGGGTTCGAGTCCCTT
>CAMHHL010000108.1 GCA_946184925.1 uncultured Clostridia bacterium
ACACAGGCTTACCTATGCGCTGACACTAAACACTTACCGATGCGCTGACCGGACATCTACTCGACCGAAACTTTCAACTTTCAACTTTCAACTTTCAACTTAAAGTGCTTTTGATAGGAGCAGTCAGTCAAATAAATGCGTAACTTGTAATTAATTTGCAATTTGCAATGAGCAATTTTTGCTTTACTGAACGGAAATTCCGCAGTATTCGCAGCAGCCGTTCCTGTCGGGAATTGTGGTTGCGCCGCAATGCTTGCAGACAACCGCGGACTTGGGCGCGTTTGCGGCGACTGCCTCGTCGCGCGCCTGCTTCTTCGCCTCGGTGAGAGCCTCGCGGATTTCCCTGCCCATGCGCTTGTAGATTTTGTACTCGCGGCAGGTCATCGGGTCGGGCTTTTTGTCCATCGGGAGCGGATGGTCGGGGTTGGTCTGAACATCGGACGGAGCGAGGTCGAACGAAATCTCGTCAAAATACGGATGGTTGACGTGGATTGTAAGCTTGAAGCTGTAGGAGAATATGTATCTCGGCGGATTGTAGCTGACATACTCGCCCTGAGAGTTCTGCTTCTGCTCCTCGCTGCAATCCTCGTCGATATCGACGTTGACGCCCGTCACCTGACCGAACTCGATGATGTCGGCGTTTGCTTCGCGGAAATTAGACGCGCGTGTAACAACAAACTTGCGGTTATCCTCGTCGAGGATGACCTTTGTCTCGCCGCCGAGGGTAGTTGTGGGGTTGAAATCTTCGAGCGCGCGGCGGTTGTCCTCGCGGTAATCGAGCTGAGCCTTGATTTCATCAACGGTGCTGCCGCGCCTTCCGGTGAACCACGGCGAGAGCTTTGCCGCGCATTTCTTGCAAAGGTTGCCGTCCTCGAGCTTTCTGTTGCCGAGCATGCCAATCTCGCCGCCGCAGACGGAGCAGACCTTCTTTTCAAACATTTTTCCGAATAAACCCATAACTGCATCTCCTTTTCTTAATCCGCCGCCTATAAACGGCGAAATATTTATTATCTCAGACAGGCGTTCGCCTGACAGCTTACATATATAATATTACATCCGGGCGAAAAAATAAACATATTTTTGGCTTATTTGTCTATTTTTTGGTCGAGTGGTAAATTTCAATGTGAATTTGGTGACTGAGGCTGAGCGGTTCGCTGTACTTTTCGAGCATAGAGCGGTACTCGCTGTGGAACTCTTCGGCTTCTTCCGCGGAAAGGCTTGCGCCCACGCCGCGGCAGCTCATAATCCGCCCGAGCCAAGCTTCCTTTGAGAACAAAAGCTCCGCGTTATATGAATGGATGGTTTCGATATCGAACTTTTCGTCAGCCCACGAGGGGTATGAATATCTGAATTTGCGGAACCCTTTGCCGCTCCAGCCGGGGTTATATTTCAGGACAAGGCGTTCCATCTCCGCAATCACTTCGTCCTCATACGGAAGCCAATCCATGAATATTTTGCAGAAAAGTCCGCCGGGCTTCAGCACGCGCCGGATTTCGTCCGTTGCCTTCTCCGCGTCAAAATAATGAAAGCACTGAACCGCCGTCACGGCGTCAAAGCTGTTTTCGGGAAAGCCTGTAGCCTCGGCGGAGCAGACCTTGAAGCTGACGTTGCAGATGTTTTTTTCGCGGACAAGCTTTTCGCCGAAGCGCACCTGATTATCCGAGATGTCCGTAGCGGTGAACTCAGCTCCGGTCGAGTGCATATTCAAAGGCAAAACAGCGGTTCCGCTGCCGAGGTCGAGAATTTTCTGTCCGCTTGCGCCGATTCCGAAATCAATCAGCTTGTCGTACATGCTCCTTGGATATATGTCGCGAAACCTTGAATAAGCTTCCGACGTCCTGCCAAAGTCAAAATCCCTGCCGTTGTCGATATAGCCGAGCCGCATAGCCGCACCCCTTTCTTTATTATATTATCATAAAACAAAATGAATGGCAATCGCATAATATGCAAAATTTTCTATATATAAAATGAAACATTGCGCACACAATACTATAGCAACGTGAAACGCGAAGGCGAACGTTGCTTCAAATATAAATTTAAAGGAGAAAAAACTATGTCTAAGAACAATATTGCCGTTCCCGAGGCTAAGGAAGCCCTCGAGCGCTTTAAAATGGAAGCCGCTAACGAAGTCGGGGTAAGCCTGAAGCAGGGTTATAACGGCGACCTCACATCACGTCAGGCAGGCTCTGTCGGCGGTCAGATGGTCAAGAAGATGATTGAGTCTTACGAGAAGAACTTAAAGTAATTCTCTGACACAGGCAATGCCTTGTATCCTTCGGGTGTATATCATGCCCGGAGGACGCAAGGTATTCTTCATCAAAAGAAACAGAAGGCACACGACCGAGGAAATGACGGTTATGTGCCTTTGTTTTTTATTCAAGAGTTATTCAAAAAATCAAATCGACTTTTCAAACTCCGGCTTCCACGCCGCAAAGTTTTTGAGCTGCTCATCGGTGCGGTGGTAGTAGCGCTTGCCGCAGTCGAGCTTTGCGATTTCGTTCATTTCTGAATCGGTGAGTTTGAAGTCGAGGATATCGAGGTTATCCTTGATGTGAGCGACGTTTTTGCTGCCGGGAATGACGACAAAACCCATCTGCGTGTGCCATCTGAGGATAACCTGAGCCGGAGTTTTGCCGTATTTTTTGCCGAGCTCCGCAAACACCGGTTCTTCCATCAGGCTCTTATCGCCGTGGCCGAGCGGATACCAGCTCATCAGGCGTATGCCGTATTTGCAGAGAGTTTTTCTGAGCTCCTGCTGGGTGAAATACGGGTGCGCTTCAACCTGAATAAACTGGGGAGCAATCTCCCACTTGTGCTGCAGTTCGTCGATATACTCACCCTCAAAGTTCGAGATGCCAATCGACTTCGCCTTGCCCTCTCTGTATGCTTTTTCGAGCTGACGATAACCGGCGAGCCAATTGCCGGCAGGCTGATGGATATAGAGCAAATCTACATAATCCACGCCGAGACGCTCGAGAGTTTCGTCAACCGCGTTCTCGTTCTCATACTCACTTGGCCAGAGCTTGGTTGAGATGAATACCTCTTCTCGTTTCAAGCCGCTTTCTTTGATTCCTCTGCCGACAGCACGCTCGTTGACATAAGCGTTCGCCGTATCGACAAGAGTGTAACCCATTTTCAGCGCTTCACGCACGCTGTTCTGCGCGTCGGCAGGCGCGAGAGTAAAGGTTCCGAGTCCGATGACAGGACATTTGATTCCGTTGTTTAATGTAATGCTTTCCATGGTTTTCCTCCTTAATAAGTTGAAGCCCGAGAGCTTGTGAATTTCCAGTTGTTGTTTTCTTTGCGCAGGGTAAAATTCCCCTGCAAGCGCCACGCGCGGCTTTTTCCGCCGTAGACTGCCGCCGTCACGCGGCTTCTTCCGGTCAAGGTTGCAGTGTCGCCGTTGATGTGAACCTCGGTTAAGTCATGCTCGGCTGAAAAATCATTGAAGGTTCCGTCGAGCAAGCCGCTGAGAAAGGTTTCGCGCGATTGCCTGACGCCGGTCATGTGCATCAAATAATAATCATCCGCCATGAGCGCCCGCAAGCCGTCGGCGTCTTTGTTAATCATATATTCCCAATAGCGGCTGTACAGCTCCTTGATAATGTCTTTGTCGTTCACCCTTTACATCAATCCGTTCGCTGTCAGCCAGCGCTGCACGCTGTTCTTCGAGTTTGCCGCGGCGCTGCCGGTTATCGGAAGCCCCGGTCTCAGTGTTGCGCCCTTGGCGAGCTTTTCAATATCGCGCTCGCTCTTGCCCATTCCGCTGCCTTCGTTGGTGCAAAGCGGAAGAATTGTTTTTCCGCTGAAATCATAGCGCTCCAAAAACGTAAAGACAGCCATCGGCATTGTGCCCCAGTAGTTCGGATAAGCGAGAATCACGGTATCATAGCCGTCGATGCTCTCGGGATAAGCCTTCAGCTCCGGACGGGCGTTACTGCGCAAATCCTTCTTTGCCTCGTCGATGCAGGTCATATAAACCGGCGAGTAGGGCTCCTTCATCTCGAGCTTGAAGCTGTTGGCTTCAATCAGCTCGCTGATTATGTCACACACGATTTCGGTGTTGCCGACCTTAACATAACGCATCGCGCCGCCGAAGTAGTTTTCATCTGCTCTTGAAAAAAATACAATCAAAGTTTTTGCCATAATGCTTTCCTCCGTTCTTTTTTCTGACTATATTATATCATCAAATTATTGCAAAATCCAATAGAAATAGTGTATAATTGATTTAAAAATTAAATAATAGAATTGCAAGGTGAGCATATGACATCCAAACAAATAGACTATTGTATCGAATTGGCGCGGACGCTGAATTTCAGCCGCGCGGCGGAAAACATGTTTGTGAGCCAGCCGACCTTTTCATATCAGATTCGGCTGCTGGAAGAGGAAATCGGCTTCACGCTCTTTGAGCGCAGCGGCAAGGGCGCGGTGCTGACGCCTGCAGGGACGCAGTTCGTAGGTTTCCTCACCAATTTGCGCGAGGAATTGAAGCGCGCAATCGAGCAGGGGCAGAATTTCAGCGCTCAATACAAGGACAGCATTTCCATCAATATGATGGTCAGGCAGGCGGTTTATTTTCTGCCCGAGGCAATGCGTCAGTTTGCAAAATCAAACCCCGAGGTGCAGATAACAACTCAGTTCAGATACGAAAACGGAATGGAAGCGTTTTTAAAAAACGAGTCGGACGTCGTATTCGCGTTGCAGGAACAGACAAGACAGATACCTAACATCAGAGTACACGAGCTTTTTGAGAGCCGAATTTATCTGATTACGCAGCCTGACGATATTCTGGCCGAAAAAAACCTGATTACCGAAAGCGATCTTTTCGGCAGAACGCTGATGGTCGGCGGCGGCTCGCCGCCCGCGCTGAGAGCTGTTCAGCACAGGCTCATCGGCACCGGCAAGCTCGAGTATTTCAACAGCGCCGACCACGACACAACGCTCACAAATGTCGCCGCCGGGAAGGGGATTTGTCTCGCGCCCGGTTTTCTGAACGACCACAGCGGTCAGTTCGCGTGGATTCCATTCGATTGCAGCGAGAGCTTTTCCTGCGTGCTTTGCACCCACAAGAATGACAACCGCGCCTCGCTTAACGAATTCATAGACATTCTCAAACGGCTGTACCGTGAAGCCGTTGCGTTTCCGCTGTAAGAGAACTGAGGGCTATGCTATGCTCATTTGCATTTTGGAAGATGACGGGAATATCTGCAAAATTGAGAGCCATACACTACAAAAAAACGCCTGATGACTTCATCGAGGTCATCAGGCGTGGTTTATGCTCTGTTGAATTTTTAAAATAATAATCACGGAATAATAGCCGCTTGCTCGTTATGAACAAGCGGCTATTCTCGGGGCATATAGCTCTAAAACAAACCACCCGTAAAAACGGGTGGTCACGCTTCGAGTATCTACAGTTGATTAATACTCTGCTATGTTATGTTTTTTATCTAGCCGATTATATCACCAGATCGCTTTCCTCGATCTTTTCATTGAAGAAGGCGATGATCTTGATACACGGCTTTCTCAGCAGCAGACCGAGGATCA
>CAMHHL010000109.1 GCA_946184925.1 uncultured Clostridia bacterium
AGCAAGCAAGCAAGCAAGCAAGCAAGCAAGCAAGCAAGCAAGCAAGCAAGCAAGCAAGCGCTGACTGCGCTTTCTTTCGTGCGCCCTTCTTTAACAGAATCACGCTTATTAATTGACACAGACGTAGTGTATCACTGCGCCTGTGTTTTTGTTTTGGTAACTGTTTGTTTTATTTGTTTGGCTGTTTCAGCCAATGCCTGTTATTTAAGTAATTAAATATAGGTCAGCGGGTAGACGCAAATAAACAATGTTATTTTTAAAAATCTCAAAAAATTTAAGGAGGAAAATTTATGACAAAATTTATTAAAAAACCGCTCAGCGTTTTGCTGGCGGCGCTGATGATCGTCAGCTTGTTCACCGTGGTTCCGATTACGGCGAGTGCGGCAGAAGAAACAAGCACCGTGACATGGAATTCTTTTCCCGGCAATGGTGGAATGTCTTCCGGCGGTGTAACTCTTACTACGACACAAGGTAATACCCGTATGAGCAATTGTTTCTATCCCGGAAGAGGCAGCGCCACCTTTACGGCACCCGAAGGATCGGTATTCACCAAGATTGAACTCAAGAATTGTGATTATGTTAGTTCCCTTAATTTCCCCGGTGCCACAGTTGCGGAAAGCGGCGGATATTGGGAACAGAAACCCTGGGATGACGAGCCAGAATGGGTGTCATATTATACAGTTACATGGACAGGTGAATCATCAGAAGTAACTTTCTCAGGTGATTTTGTCGGCATTAAGTCCATCGTGTTCACACTTAAGAGCGTCGCTCCCACAACCTACACCGTCACATGGAAGAACGGCGACACCGTTCTCGAAACCGATACAAACGTAGAGAAAGACGCAACACCGTCCTTTGGCGGCGAAACTCCCGCAAAGACAGCTGACGACAGCAAGCACTATACATTCAGCGGTTGGTCTGACGGAACAACTACCTATGGCTTGAACGATACACTCCCCGCTGTTTCGGCTGATGTAACCTATACAGCTCAGTTCACCGCGACCGAGAAGGCTCCCGCGACCGTCAAAACAATCGCCGCAGGTGAGACATATTACATTGGAGACAGCATTGCGTTCAGTGACGCGCCGCCGTTTGTATATGTCCGTTATGACGATGATATTAGTTATGGACCTACCGGTGCGTACACCTATTTAATCGGCGGAGAGAACACTACGATAACTGCACCGACATATAGCACTCGTGATGGCCAATGGAAATTCAACGATGTTTTGAGATTAGATCCTTGGGCAAGCGCAAGACCTTTAAGAATAACCGGAACAAACGAGCGTACACCTATCGGTTTTAAGTGTTCGGGCGGCACAGGTACATCAAGCGATCCCTTTACTTTTGAATGTGTATTTGAAGCTGAGGAAGAAACAGTTATCAACTACGACGGCGAGCATACCCTCAACCCGAGCGATAAGGTCACAGTTTCGGGCGAGGACAAAGGCAAGGAGAACTTCGGACTTGACCTCGACGAGTATTTCAATATGCAGATTCTCGGCATCCAGCTCAAGAAATCTATCGAAACCGCGGGCGGCGAGGACGGAATCCGTTTCGTAACGGCTGTCAACACAAATCTGCTCAAGGGCGAAAAGATTGAGGACTACGGCTACATCGTAGTTAAGGCTAAGGAAGGTACTTCCGTAGCTGATATCTACAGCAAAATGGATAATCTGACATACGATAAGGTCGCTAATTCTCCCAAGAATATCTTTAGCTGCTACGGCTCGGACAACACAATCTCGGGCGATTTTGGTAAATTTGATACTGACACCGATTATAAGTACGTTACCCTCTCGCTCACAGGCACACAGGGCAGCACCGACACAGTCGCGGCTCGTTTCTATGTAAAGACTACAGACGGCAAGTATTACTACGCTGATTACGTTAAGGGCAACGATACCTTTGGCGGTATGGCATTCAATCTTGCCGATGTAGCGTAAGGAGGAAATGATAATGAAAATTTTATATAAAACTCCTGAAATCACAGTAGAAGAACTCACAAAGGCAGACGTGCTCTGCGCTTCCGCTCCCACGCTCGGCACGGATAACCTTGTCGGCTCCTACGGCGGCACAAGCGGCGTAGGCTCGGGACAGGGCTTTGACTTTGACGCGGGTAATTTACTTGATTAAAAACTAAATCAAGGGGCGCAACCGCGCCCCTTGTACATTGGAGAGAATATGAGAAGCATAATCAGATTTTCATATGATTTAAAAAAGAAATTAGGTAAGTGGTATACGGTGTTCTTCAAGAGAATACTGCCGTTTATTATTTATCTCTTGCCTATAAACGTAATTATCGCGAGAACGAGCGACTGGCTTGTATCGCATTATCTTAGAGGAATAAAGGACCTTCTCAGCGATATGCGCAGCCCGTACTTCCTTGTGATGTGGACGGTGCTTGCGTTAATTTTTCTCGCTCTGCTTATCTTTGCTCCCAAAGCGGCAACAGTAGTTGAATTTGTGTTCGGATTTTACTATATCTTCCTTGCGTTCAAGTACAGCTACTTTAATCCCCTCGGAATCGCATTGCTCGTTGCGCTTATAGTTTTTCTGATCTTCAAGCTGTTGTTCCTGATCGTGAATATTATGTATGATATTACATATGGAAGCGATGATGCCGAGCGCGGCGAAAGCGGACGCAGAGTAAAAAAATCCGACAGCGATTTCTTCTTCGGATGAATTTCGCAAAAATTAAAAACCACTGCATTGCGAAGACTTTTCGCAGTGTAGTGGCTTTTGTTTTTACGGGATTGACATTTAGTGACAATGATGTAAAATGATGTAAAAAGCTTGAAATAAGCATTAAAATATACGGATTGTGTATTGTGTAAAACTTAAAACAATGGTATAATTTATTAACATAATCATTGCGTGGAGGATTTAGTGTGAAAGCTCACACTAATTTAATTAATATTGCCCGCTCAGTTGCGCACGAGCGATGGTTTAATTGCCATTTACGCCTTATCCGCCCACGGTAACAGCGTAAGGTAAACTTTAATTTGTGGGCGGAAAGGCATGGCAATTATTATGAGAGTTTTCAAAGGTTCCGTAAGCTTACTGCTATCAATGCTTATAATTACGAGCCTGATTTGCGCTTCGCCTATAAGCACAAACGCGGCGGAGGAAACTGCCGTTAATAACGGCATTCCTGTAATTAATATCGACATTGATGAAAACGCCGCGGGCTACGGCACGATTGAGCAAATGAATTCAAGCCCCGACCACAGTGCCGAATGTACGGGCAAGATTAATATTGAGGTGCCCGACGGCTACAAGGGCGACTACAGCGATGCTGCGCTGAGCGGAACAGAGGATTTAGAGCTTGAATACATCCGCGGCAGAGGACATACAACATGGATGGAGAACAAAAAGCCCTATAAGCTCAAGCTTAAAAAAGGTGCTGATTTGCTTGGTATGGGCTCAAACAAGCATTGGGTGCTGCTCGCAAACGCCAAGGACGAAACTCTGCTCAGAAACAGAATCGTCTATCATATAGCGAGAATGCTTGGGCTTGCGTATACTCCCAAAATGCTTCCCGTAGACGTTGTGATGAACGGTAAATATATCGGCAGCTACTACCTTTGCGAGCAAGTCAGGGTAGGGAAGAGGCGCGTAAACATCGACGAGCTTACCGATAAGGATAATACCGAGCCCGAGGTTACAGGCGGTTATTTGTTTTCTTTGCTTGAGGGCGACGAGCCTGAACAGAATGTTTTCCGTACTGAAAAAGGGACCGGCTTCGCTTTCTCGAATCCTGCTTTCGCTTCCGATGACCCGACAGATGCAGTGGGTACGGAAGCACAGAAGAAGTATATAACAGACTATCTCCAAAGGATTGAAAATGCCGTATACGGCAAGGACTTCAAGGATGACAACGGCGTTTCCGTGTGGGATTATATTGACTTAAAATCAACCGCCGACTATTGGTGGGTGCAGGAATTTTCGAAGAATGTAGACGCTTATCGTACTGACAGCACATATCTGTACAAGCCGAGAGGCGAAAAGGTTTACTGGGGTCCGGTATGGGATTTCGACCTCTCTCTCGGTAAGTCGGTCAGAGACACCGACGGCTTTTATATGAGCAAAAGTATGGACTGGCTTAACAAGCTCAGAGAGGAGTGCCCTGAATATCAAGCTATGCTCAGACAGCGCTGGACAGAGCTTAACGGAATCATAAACGATATAGTAAAGGACGGCGGACTGCTTGACCGGTATGCCGCGGAAACCGCAAGCTCATGGGAGGCTAACAAAGAGTGTTGGCAGCTTGATAATTCTGTTGCCGGCTTTGATTTTGAAATAAGTATTCTGCGTGAGTGGCTGATTGAGCGTCAAGCATGGATAAATAATAATATAGATAAAATGCTCAACAAGGTTTACGGCACGGTTAAATTTGTCGCCGACGGCAAGACTGTTCAGGAAAACTCCGTGCTTTTGGGTTCCTCGTTTGCCGTTGATCTTCCCGAGCCTCCCAAGAAGAAGGGATATGTTTTTGATGGGTGGAAAAATGAGGACGGAAGTGAGTTTGAACCTACATACTCAATTACTGACGATAAAACAATAATCGCTTCCTTTATCAGCGAGAAGAGTATTATCAAAGCAGATAATATTTACTTCGGGGGGAGTGAAATATACGACGATATGCTTCTGTGGAACCAATTCCGCGCAGAGTACACTCTTACTCCCTTTGGAACAAATGATAGGGTAGCAAGCTGGAGCTCGTCGGATACTGATATTGCCGAGGTGGATTCAAACGGTGTGGTTAGGGAAAAAAAGACAGGTACTGTCAAAATTACCGCCACACTGAGGAACGGACTCAAAAAGTCCTTTACTCTCCATATAATAAATATGGCGGAAACTCCCTGGCTCGAGCCAAGTAAGCTGCAGGCGAAGCAAAGCCTTGTAACTCTAAAGGAGGGACAGTACGCGCAGGTCGCGGTAACTCTAACACCCCAGCCCTGCGCCCCATCCCTGTATTACAGCTCAAGTAAGGAGTCTGTCGCCGAGGTGGATTCAATCGGCGTAATCCACGCGGTTAAGGAGGGCACGGCTATCATTACCGTAACCTCATCAAATGATAAGACCGCTAAGTACAAGGTTATTGTGAAGTCAAGCAAAAAGGCTAACACGCTCAAGGTTACGAAGAAAACAAAATCCATCAAGGCTAAGGCGCTTAAGACAAAGGCGCGCACCGTTAAGCCTCTTACAATAAGCAAGGCAAAGGGTGCCTTAACGGTGAAAACAACCTCGGTAAAGCTTGGGAAAAAGAAAATATCAATTAAAAGGTTTAAGTTTACAAGAACCGGTAAGCTCACCGTAAAGAAAGGTAAGTACAGTAAGGGTACGTACAAGATTAAGGTTAGGATCACCGCAAAGGGTGATTCAAATTATAAAGCTAAGACTATTAATAAAAGTGTTAGTATTATAATAAAATAAAAAC
>CAMHHL010000110.1 GCA_946184925.1 uncultured Clostridia bacterium
GTCGGGATCGCGCTCATATCCACCCTCTGAGCCCAACGTCAAAGAGGTGTCGCCGTGCATACCGTCGTCGCCTGTCCGGATAGTGAACGTACCGCCTGTTACCGTGGCGTACGCGTCGGAATGAACCGCGTCGTCGCCCGTATTTAGGTTGAAGGTGCCGCCCGTGATGTTGAGCGCGGGCTCTATTTCCGCTTCCTCGGCGCGGTCGCCCGAGGCTTTCAAGCCCTTGCAGCTGTATGAGTTGGCAAGCGTATCGTTCCATACGCTGTAGCCCTTCCATGTCCGGATATCAAAGGCGCCGCCGTTTATGTTGAGCGCTGTGTCAGCCTGAATTCCGTCGCCGTCAACGTCGATGTCAAAGCTGCCGCCGTTGATCGTGACCGTGCCCGCGGATTCGGTGTCGATGGTCGTTCCCTCGGTTTCGTTCGTCGCGTCGGGAGCGCTTTTGATTCCGTCGTTCGCGGCCTTTATAATATAGGTTCCCTGATTGATGACGATGCTGCCGTCGCAGGCTATGCCGCTGTTTACAGCCGCGCCCGAGGTAGAAGCGCCGTAGTATTTCGCGCTGCCGCTGACGTTGATCGTGCCGCTCTGGTTAAAGATAAGCGAAGCGGTGGAGCCGCCCTTGATACCGTTCTTCGCGTTTGCGGCAACGTTCAGATTTCCGCTGCCGCAGAAGGTAACGGAAGAGCCGCTCTTTACCTTGACAGCCGCGCCCTCAAAAGCCTCCGCAACGGTCGCGTCGGTTGAGGTCTCGTTCGCGGGATCCTCATTGTCGGTGAGAGTGGAAGTGCCTTCGAGATGTATGTTTACCGTCGCCGATTTTTTGACGACTATGGGCGCCGTAGCTGAAGAAGCGAGCGTCAAATCATCGAGAATGAGCGTTACGCCGCTCAGCCCTTTGCCGACGATTATAGCGCCCTCGGAGCAGCTGCCCGTAATGCGGTAGGTGCCTGCCGCCGTTATTGTCAGCGTTGTTCCGTCGATTTCATAGCCGCTTCCGGCTGAGGTCTCGGTGACTGAGCTGTCCGAGAATGTCAGTACCGCGCTCTGCTCGGCAACAGCGGCAACCGACGAAGAAGTGTATGCCGACGCCGCCGAAACGGAAACGGTGAATGTGAATACCAGCGCAAGCGCCAATATCGTTGATAGGATTTTCTTAATCATAATAAAGCCCCTTTCTTTTTGGTTCTATCGCCTGTTATCCGCGCCCAATAGGATCCCTGATGATGGCATTATAAAGCAGCAACCTTAAATTAACTTTAAAAAATAATTCTTTATTTTTTTGCTTCATTATGTTACAATTAAGGAAAACAGAAAACGGAGGACAATATGAAAAAGATAGCGGTAATTGTTTTTTCAGCCATGATGATTTGCATGAGCGTATTTTCAGCCTCGGCTGTGGATTACGGGTTCGATATCGATCCCGTATCTAAAGCGGTATATATGGAGAACCTCAACACCAAAACGGTCGTTTACGAGAAAAACTCCGAACAAAAAATGTATCCGGCTTCCACCACCAAGATAATGACGTTCATCGTTACTGCGGAGAATGTCGGCGATTTGGATTCGACCAAGGTCACTGTAAAGCAGGACGTAATAGACGGGCTTGATCCCGAAAGCACGGTAATGGGGCTGGCGGATCATATCGGCGAGCAGGTTTCCGTCAGGGATCTTCTGTACGGTCTTATGCTTCCGTCCGGCAACGACGCGGCTCTTGTGCTGGCGGATCATATCGGCGGCGGAATTGAGGGCTTTGCGGAAAAAATGAACTCCAAAGCCGCCGAGCTGGGCTGTAAGGGCACGCATTTTGCCAACCCTCACGGGCTTTATGATACCGACCATTACACCACCGCCCGCGATATGGCTATTATCGCCAAACACGCCATGACGATCCCGTCCTTTATGGAGATCTGCAACACGGTATCCTACACCCCAAACGGCTTTGAAACACTTCATAACACCAATTATATGATCGACCAAGAGGCGATGGGCGGCATGTACTACTATGAGTACACAAAGGGCATAAAGACGGGTTATCTTGACGAGGCAGGCAAGTGCCTTGTGACCTCGTCCGACAAGGACGGCGACAAGTACCTTTGCGTGTGCTTCGGAGCCGATTATGACTATGAGGAAAACGTGAACTACGCTATGCTCGACACCGCAAAATTGTATAAGCAGGCGTATGAGAATCTTGGCGTGCAGACGATCTACGGTACAAATGACAGCGTTGCCTCCGTTGACGTAAAAAACGCCCGCGACAAAAGGACACTGAGCGCGGTTCCTGAGAAAGCTATATCAGCCTTTCTTCCGAAGAATTACGACAAAAACAAGCTTAAAACAGAAACAAACTGCCCCCAACAGGTTGAAGCGCCCGTAAAAAAGGGCGACGTGCTGGGAACAGTCAGCGTTAATTATGACGGTCTGGATCTAGGCTCAACAAACCTTATTGCCGCAGAGGATATCGAAAGCGACATCTCTCCTGTCGGAAAATTTGTCAGGGAAAATCTGACTGTTATCATCGTTATTGCGGCGGCGGTTTTGGTGATCGCGCTTCTCATTATTCTGGTTACGGTTCACTCGTCCCGCAAGCGCCGTAAGGCACGCGAGGGCAGAGGCAGCAGATACAGAGATTGATTTAAAGTAAAGGGTCAAATCGTTAACTAAATCCCAAATAAAAAGGGCTGGCTCAAATTTTCGGTTGCGAATTTTGAGCTTAGCCCTTTTATTATATATTATCGATTTGAAGTCTTTTTAGCGTACAAGCCTATGACTGCCGCCATAATAAGCAGCATTGCCGCAGCTACAAAAGCTCTTACAGGCTCGCCCGTCTGTACTGCGCCGCCGCTTGAGGAATCGGGCGTCTGAGAGAACGCCTTTCCGGAATCACTTGTTGAGGATGCGCTGTCGCCTGTAGCGGGCGCCGAAGGTCTATCTTGTTCCGTTCCGCTTGCTGCGGTGCTTTCCTCTTCGGTCGGCGCGGCGGTGGTTGCTTCGGTACCGCCGGAGGATTTGTTGTGGAATGCATAAACCGAAAGCGTGAACTCAAATTCATAGCCGTCATTCATCGGGAGCTTACACGGCACATAAAACCAAAAAGAGGCGCGCGCCGGATCATAATCCGGGACTTCTACATTCTCTTGAAATACAAACTCGGCATTCTCATCATCGTAGTATTCGATTTGCTTTGTTTCGGTGTTGTAGACCTCCAGCTCAAAAAGATGCGGGATTTTTAAAACCCGGATCGCTGCCTTGCGGTCGGACGATGACGCGTCATAGTCGACGGTGAAGTCCTTGTCCTCATGCATAACGGTATATGCGTTATAGCTGGGATATTTATGGAAGTCGGCGCTGTACTGAGATGATTTTACGGTGATCGTAACGGGGATGTCCGTATCCCTTATACCGTAATCGCCGCCGAGGTCATAAATATGCACTGCCGCGCCGATCTGAGCCGTTTCATACAGCAGATGATCCACAGAAGCTTTTACGCTCCATTCGGTGTCGGCGTTTCTTTCAAAAACAAACCGCTCCGAGGTGCTGTTGTTTTCAAGGGTAAGCGTAACGTCTCCGTTGTAATCATCCAAATTGAAAATACCCTCTGTACAAAAATCTTCATCATAAGGATAACTGTCATGGAAATCCTCTTTGAAGTCATATTCCCTATTCACCACAGCCGAAACGACCGAATAAGCCGCGCCTGTCCGCGTACTCTCGGCCGCCTCCGCTCCCGCGGAAAAGCCGCCGTCATCGTTTGAAGCGGCTAACGCCAAGGTGCTGCCGGCAAAAGCGAGCAAAACGGTCAACATGCATATAATGATTTTTTTCATATAAATCTTCTCCTAATATTATCAAAGGGTGCTATATAATTCCGCAAAATACCCCTGGATCCTGGTTGCGTCCGAAATATTCAGTCCGTCTGAAGATATTACGTTTGCCGCAGAACGGCAGAAATGATATTGCCTAAGCTGAGCCAAAAACCTTTGGATTGCGGTAACATCGCGGATATTTACTATTCCGTCGCCGTTGGCGTCGCCCATGACATACGGCCCGGTTGCGGGTATCACCAAGCTCTCGCGGTCGGCGATCTCTATGATCGCAGTCGGAGTAGGCTCATACCACTTGCCGCAGACAGTGCAGATATAATGCGCCATCAAGCCGTCGGTCGTCGCTGTGGCGGGAACCTCGGCGACCTCCTCAAATTGATGATTATGGATCGCGTCCCAACGGGCGAACAGCTCTTTATCATCATACTGCGGAGCCGTAAAGTCAGCGACTTTTGTAAGAGCGCGGTCATAATACCAGCCTCCGAACATTAAATCGTCCTTGCCGGGGTCGGCGGGCTTGGGGATAGGCTGCCCTTTTTCGACGGCAAAGCCGGAGAGCGGAAATTCATCGTCCGCACCCAGGTATAAGGTCACCCAGTAAACATCCTCCTCGCTCAGTATCTTTGGGAACAGGCTGATATAGCTTGCGGTGACAGGCTGCGCAAAATCCGCCTCGACCGTCAGCGCGCGGTCATAATACCAGCCCATAAGCATTTCATCATCCGACATCTCGGGTGTGGCGGGAATAAACATATTCGTATTCTTTTTGATGAAGCCGCCCGCGGTCGGTTCCTCGGCGCTTGGGCTGTCAAAGATATTATAGCCCGTTACCTCATCCTGACTGTCAACAAAGCAGGCAAAAAGCTCGGTATCGCTGTAGAGCGGCTCTGTGGGGTCATAAGGGACGGTCAGCGCTCTGTTTTTGTACCAGCCGGCAAAATATTGGTCTTCGTGTCCGGGCTGGGCTGGCTGTCCGTACGCCTCGCCCTTTACGCAGTCGGTAACAAGAGTCGGCTCCTGATGGTCTGCGCCGAGATAGATCCTTACATACACAAGCTCATCCTCTGTAAGCCAGCGGACATAAACGGTTTTGTTCTCGTAAAGCGGTTTGCTGAAATCAAACCTTTTTTTAAACTGTGCGTCCGCATAGCACTTGCAGGTTTCGTAGCCGTCGCGCTCAAAATACTGCTCAAGAGGAGCCTCGCCTTTGGTCACGCTTTGCTGAAATGTTTTTCCGTCGTACATCAAATCATAGGTCAGCGTTACCTTATCCACAGCCGAAGCAGGCAGGACCGCAGCGGCGGCAAGCAGCAGAACGCTTAAAAATACAGCGATAATTCGTTTCATTACAGCACCTCCGTAAAAGCTCTGATAATTTCTTTTGTGCAAAACACTCAATGTTTATCAACGGTTTTCTGTTTATTTTATAATATCATAACCGCGGCAAAATAGCAATACTTTTTTGTCCTGCTCTTTTAGTCAGCTGAAGCACAAATATGCAGCCGAAAAAAGCACCAAACCTTCGGCAATTAGTTTATGCTATTTGTGCAAAA
>CAMHHL010000111.1 GCA_946184925.1 uncultured Clostridia bacterium
GTCGGCGGTTTCCGCAATGTCGGTATTCACCCATACGGAATACTCGTCAACGACCTTCGCTTCGGGTCTGACCGTGCTTTTTACAATACCGTAATCTGTCATAAAAATACCTCCTTAAACTGCCGCAGTCGGGACGAATAGTAGTCTGCCGCCAGCATCCGAATTATAACCGCCAGTTGGAGAACCACAACTGCAACAAAAACCGCCAGTTAAATAGCCATCAGACCAACGACCGCCATATCGTAAAGCTCGATAGCTATTGTTTAAATTGGGAACGCCATAATAAGTATCACTTACTGGTACCGAACTATTGCCAGTCGTTTCTGATGGAAGGAATAACCAGTCATATTCTTCTTTTCCATATCCAAACGCTGATATCCAGCCATTTGCATTTGCTAAGCTGAACCCAGCTGAAGAATATTTATAATGAACATTGTTTATAGTAGTTTCGCCTTTAACTTCTTCGTTGAAATTAAAATTGTCCGATATGTACGGCTGACCTCCCCCCATAGAACCATTACCCCAAACATTTATTCCGTTTATTTGTTTCCAGATATTGCCCCACGGGTTTTCCATTCCGCGATAACTGACCGCAACGTTGCCGTTAGTGTTGAACGGCGTTTCAGTTCCGGCGACATCATATATTGTTTCACTGGCCATACCGGAAGCCGTATTAAATGCCTCCGCCGAGGTCGACCCTGTGAGTGACGAGCAGTTATAGTCGTCTCTGCTCGCGTTGGAAACAATACCCATTCCGATAGCATTCTGAGTATTAAACGTTCCGTACTCAATCGCCATGAGCAGCTGATTTGCGGATACCGACTGAATCGTGTCGAGGTGCCAGTTGGACGATTTCCTCAGCGCACAGTTCTCCATATTGACTTTGTTCATCGCCTTATATTGTCCAGAAATCGGCTTAACACCCGGCAAGGATTTCAGAACTGCGCTTGTTTCGATCGTCGTATCTGTACCCACACCGTCGTGGAAGATGCTATCAACGTATCTGAAATCCGTACCGTTTGTGCTGACCTGCCTGCGCCACATATACGACGCTTCATACGCCGAAAACAGCACATAGTCAATCTCGTTTCCATTCTTGTCAAAAAACAGAGGGTGGAGCTTGAAGCCGGCGTGCGGCGTAGAACTGATGTAGTAATTCGCCTTGCGGATATGATATCCTAATCCGCTTGACTGTTTCTCTAGCTTGAGCGGCACGACCTTGTAGTAAAACTTCGGCTGATAGACCATGACGTCAACATCAGTATCGGGTTCTCCAACATCTTCCGGAGAGTAGCTGTCAATTATCACGCCGTCAGGATAGACCACGACGCGCCTGCGCTGACCGTACATCGGGAACGCGTCGAAATCACTGCCTGCATTCAGACCGACAGCCGCGCCCAGACGTGTAAACTGGTTATTCTCAAAGTCAGCATGCAGACCGAGGATATCGCCGCTCGTATAGCCGATATAAGCCTTAACATCTTCAATATTGTTTGTAATCGTAGTCCCATAATCATAGACCGCCTTGATTGACGGGTACAGCGTGGTGCTTGTTTTGTTGGCGTTGGTGATTTCATCAGCCTTGTTTGACGGCTTTTCTGTCTTATCATACCAGTCGCTGTAGTTTGTACCTCCTGTCCAATATCTCGTTTTGATTGAGCCGTCACGACCGAAGAAATATTGAAAATCGTTGTCCTTTGCGGTGATAACGATTCCAGCCTTGCCGGCAGCCGTCGCGTTGAGGTAGATTGTTTTCGGGTTGTTCGCGTTGTATACAACGTTCGTTGTCGTGGTATCGAAGGTGTAGGTGGTGGAGGCGGGGGCTTTGGTACTCAAAGCGTCGGCAACCGCCTTTGTTGTGGGATAGAAATCGTTGCTGCTCTCGTTGCCCGTGAGCGTCGTCTTTTTGTTTGACTTGACCTCTTTGGCATCGATCACCGCTGCGAGATCGTCGGCGACCTTTTCAACGGTGATACTCTCGTCATCCAAATTCTCAGTCTTGACGGTGCTGTCGCCGCTTCCGAGGTAATTAGCAACAAGGTAATCGACAACTGCCTTGATAGACGGATAAAGTGTAGTGCTCGTCTTGTTAGAGGCGGTTATAGAGTTCTTTTTGTTGCCGGTGTTTTCGTTGTTTACAAGCTCCCACGGCTTATATGTTGTCGAACCTCCGGTGGTAAGTTCACGCTTGTATTCCGTGCCGTCATAACAAAGCGCAATCTGATAGTAGTTGTTTGCCGTTGTAAGCACAAACGCGTTCTTGCCGTTTATATAGGCGTTGAGGTAGATTGTTTTCGGGTTGTTCGCGTTGTATACAACGTTCGTTGTCGTGGTATCGAAGGTGTAGGCGGTGGAGGCGGGCGCTTTGGTACTCAGCGCTTCCGCGACCGCTTTTGTTGTGGGATAGAACTCGTCGCTGTTCTCGTTGCCTGCAAGCGCGGTTTTTTTGTTGCTCTTGACCTCTTTGCCATTGATAACATTAGCGAGGTCGTTGGCGACCTTTTCGACGGTGATACTCTCGTCGGCGACGCTTATTGTATTACCCGAAATGTCAATGCCGCTGCCTGCAACAGCTGAATAAATGCCGTCCACAGCGATAACATGCCAGTGCGTTGAGGTAGAAGGATCCTCACCTGTTACGGTTCCGTCCGAGAGGTAGGTCGCACCGCTATACCTCACAACGTCAAGAGCTGAGTATGTGGTAGAATTGTCGTATGTGCCTTTGTAGGTAATGACGACTTTACCAAGGTTGATTTCTGCTATTTAATCACTCCTATATGTTGATATCTGCCATGCTTTCAATAGTCGCACTCATACCGCCGCTGATCTTAATTGTATGGGAGGTTATGATCGCATTCTTAAGGTTTCCACTTTGGTCTGTAACCTTGATGATATCGCCTGCGTCAAGCGCGGGATTGCCGCGATATTTCACCTCACAAGGATAGAAACTGAGTCCGCTATAATACTGCTGAATCGGCGTTAACAAGGCTTCACGGTAGATATACGGGTTATTGATCTCAACGGGCATATTACCCTGAGTACCTATCACGCCGTCCGTACCGCGAATGCGCTTGATCTTATACGCGTCGCTCATTTCATATGTAACGGACGTACCGGCGTAATCCTCTCTGTAGCCGCCGTCTTTGGAGGTTTCTATCCTCGCTCTGAGCTTTTCTGTATTACTCGTTATGGTTACGGCGTTTTCTTTCTGCCCTGCGTTCAGCGGGTAGGTGCCTGCATAACTTGCGCAATCACTGTCCTCGCCTATATACGTTGTCGTTCCGCGATAGAAATAAAGATGGACATATCCTCTGTCAGTTTCGCGGCTAATTAAATATTGCGCGCCATAGAGCATTGCGAAAAAGTTTGAATAAAACTGTTTGTCCCCTGTTGGGGTCACGCCCGGGGTTACGACTCCCGTGTTGCCGTTTACCCAGCCGAGATTATATCTCGAGGGAATATTCGCATAATAATCTTCGTCACTCTCGGGCGTTGTGCATACGAATGAATCGACAGCGTAGTCGTTCTCTGCACGGCTTTGAAGCCCCGATAAATACTGCTGAGAGCGGTCGACTGTATAATCAACCGCTTCATAAGGCTTGACAGTGAGGTTGCCCAGACGATCAAAACAAGCGTTGCCGCCGATAAATCCTGCGTAATATCCGAGCATATCAATCCATTTCTTGCTATAATAGCCTGTAATGGGTATGTGCTCGGCGGCGTTTGGGAGAGAATCGGGAACGATTGTACTCACCCCGATCTCATTACCTATTAGTGTAATAAGCTGCTTTGCCGTTCTTCCCGTGTTCAGGCGCTCAGGCGAATAGTTATCGACATGCTCCTCAATCAACTTCATACCGTCATAGGCTACGATCGACACGTTATCGGTTCGGTTGCGCTTTTCAAAATCCCTGACGTAATATACTCCCATAGGGAGCCAAAACGTTGAATTGGCAACGTCGACTCCCTCGGCAGGCTCAGCAATAACTTTTCCGTCGGACAGTCTGACCGACACACCGCTGTCCTGAGCGGTTGCGACAAGCTCGTCGTTTGTGATCGTAAACGTCAGATTGTCATTGTTCTTGTTTTCATAAAGATATCCGAGAATCGCGTCAACATACAGATTAACGTCAATACTGTTGAGTGCAGTCGTAACTCCGAGAAATCCGACTTCAACAAAGATCTTCGCTGTCTTGAGGTTAACGCTTGAGAGGGATTGTGGCAGATACATTTCAAGGTTGAGCTGCTTAGCACAGGTTGTGCCGAGGACTATTTTGTCGCTAACCTTAAAGTAGCTTTGAAACGTCAAAGATTTGAGGTAGTCGCCGCCGACAACGATCGTATCATTAAACGTCGCGCGAACCATGATCTGCCTGCTGTCGCCCTGAGCGGCTAAATTAAAGGCATTTCCTACAGGGTACATACGCGATCACCTCTCAATGAAATTAAACGAAACGCTTGAGTATAAGGCTTCTCCGTTGGGCTTGATATAATACATTTCTGCTGACCTGTCACCCACATAGCAGGTCATAGTTCTCTGACTGCCTGTTTTCGGGTCAGGGTATGTAAGCGTGATAAATTCATTTTCAACGGCGTTGAGAAGTGCGCTGACCTGCGGCGTAAAGTGCGGCGGCCATGTACATTCAACTTTGCGCTTGATTGCCACGCGGTCACGGAACATCTCACCGAATTGGTTACGCCCTGCGCCGTCCTCACTGTCGATGTCATAAACAGTAACCTTGCAGGACTTAGGAGGTGGAATAGGGTTTCCGTTAACTAACCAAAAGTCTATTTAATCTCCCCTTTTCATTTTCAAAGGCGATTGCCCTGTAGCATACACATAATTGTTGTGCGCTCTCACAAAGGATTTGAGCAGGATATCGCCGCCGAGGGTAATATAATCTACATCATAGCTTGCAGGCTGATTTGTATTTGCGGTTCCCTGCTGTTGTGCGCTCATGACGGCTTCATAGACGCCCTGCTTGACCGCTGTTACGATCTGGTCGTTGTTGGCAACGGCGTTCTGATTGCCTATACGTCCTACCATTTCGGGACCGCTCTCACGTGCAAGGAAGTATTCGCCCATTTCGGGGAATCCGCCGGAGGCATAAGTAGGAATATAAGGTACTTGAGGAATATCAATAGGATTAATCCAACCCTCAAAAGGCTTTACTCCGAGAATTTCGACGTTATGAAGGAACGTGAGAGTATCGTTCAATGCTCCAAACGAATTTTTGAGTATGCCGTTGAATCCGTCCACAATGCCATTTACAACATTGACAAACGCACTTCCTATGCCCTCTTTTATTCCCTCAAATATTTTGCCGCCCGAGGAAAAGACCTCCTGCACCTTTTTCCATGCTTCT
>CAMHHL010000112.1 GCA_946184925.1 uncultured Clostridia bacterium
TAGATTCGGTCGGGAACCGAAGTGAATTGTTTTAACTAACCTATCTTCACGACCAAAATTTTCAATTTTCAACTTTCAATTTTCAATTTAATTAAAGGAGGAAACTTATGACAAAATTTTTAAAAAAACCGCTCAGTATCTTGCTGGCGGTATTAATGGTAATGAGCGTATTCATTGCTGTTCCCATGACGGCGAGCGCCCTCACGGGAAATGATGTACAATCATTGATGGATTCAATGCATGCCGTGATCCGTGGTTATTTGAATCAACACGACATGGAACACGCCGGTCCGCTGATTAATTATTATAATTCGTTAAGTCAGGCATTCGGTGAAGCGAACAGTCAAGTAACCCCCGCGGTAGAAAGCGCGTATAACGCAGCTTATGAGTATTTCATGGCTAACAGCGGCGCAGGCGTCTCCTACCCCGACGTCAACAATGTCTATAGGGCAACCGATGATCCGGTTAATGTTACCGTATCAGATCTTCAGCCCGGCGATGTTATCGTTACATCTTCAGAGTCTCTGGAGGTACAAAAAGGCAACTGCACCATCGTCCTCGTTGGCGGTACATGCGGTGAGGGTGAAGACGGCTACCTTCATCAAACGTACCCCAATAACGTCACGCTCGGCGACGAAATTATCTTTGAATTTAATGATAATAATGCCCGCATCATCGATTTGGGAGGGAACCACGGGCGTTATGACCCTGTTTACAACAACAAATTAGGCAACGCCTACATGGTTCTTGGTAAGGACAATGGTACCGTTTACCTCGCGGGCTATAACTACACCACCTACACAATCACATGGAATGACTACGACGGCACCAATCTCTATGATGGTCAAAGTATAGTTTCCACAGGAACGGTTCCTTCCTATAAATGGTCTGTTTCAAGAAGTTCCACAGCTCAGTACAGCTACACCTTCACAGGCTGGACTGACAGCAGCAACACCTTCTACGCGAATGGCAGCGATCTTCCCGCCGCGACAAAGGACGAGACCTACACAGCTACCTACAGCGAGACGCTCCGTTCCTACACAATCACATGGAAAGATGGCAACAACGAGACTCTCAAATCCGAGTCTGTTGCCTACGGCACAACTCCGTCCTACACAGGCGAGACTCCCACTAAGACAGAGGACGACGCTTACACCTACGAGTTCAACAACACATGGTCACCCTCGGTTGCTTCCGTAACAGGCAACGCGACCTACACAGCTCAGTTCACAGCTGTTCCGAAGTCCGCTCCCACTCCCAAGGTAGCAGAGGTTAACGGTGCTCAGTACGAGAGCCTCGAAGAAGCTTTCGCAGCTGCTAACGACGGCGAAACAATCACAGTTCTCGCTGACTGCGAGGGCAATGGTATCATTGTACCTCAGGGCAAGTTTGCTACAGGTCTTACAGTTGACTTCGGCGGAAACACTTACACTGTAAGCGGAACTCCTGTTGGTTCCAGGGGCACAGAGTCTATCGGCTTCCAGCTTCTTAAGGACAACAATATCACCTTCCAGAACGGTACAATTACAGCTGACTGCAGAGTAAATCCCAGAGATGGCAAATATCTGCAAAGGATGATTCAGAACTACAGCAACCTTACTCTTGACGACATGACGGTCAGCATGATAGGTCAGTATTATGACCAGGCTACAATATCCACTTGCAATGGCAAAACTGTTATCAAGGATTCCACAGTAAGCGCACCTGACTTCACTTGGTTGGGTTATAACAAATCTTCTGATGTTGGCGGCGTAGCGCTCACAATGGGTACTTTCGCGAGCTATCCGTCAATTGACGTTAAAGTTACAGACGGAAGCACAATCGACGGTGACATTAAGGTTTCCGACGACAATAACAAAAAGGCATTCTCGCTTTCACTTGAGGACGGTTCAATGAACGGTAACATCGTTCTTGATGAAACTGCCAAGGCTGCAATTGATGACAGCCCTGCTACAGCAAGCGTCAAGAAAGCAGATGAATTCAATCAGGCTGCTCCTGAGGGCTACAAGTGGGTTGCGACTGAGACAGCAGGCGTTTACAAAGTTGCTCCCCTTACTCTCCAGGAGTATGTTGACGAGACATTCGGCAATATCGCCGGCTTTACATTCGCTGACGCTTCCGCGAACATTGACGGCATTTCTGCTAACAGCGCTTCACTCGTAGGCGTACAGCTCAGAAAACTTCCTGCCGACACACAGACTACAGAGTATTCATACGATGAAGAAGGCAAGAAGGAAGCAGGTCTCCGCTTTGTAGCTACAATGTCCAGGGCTCTCTATGATAAGTATGAGAACGTCGCGGGCTTCGACTACGGCTTTGAGATTAACGGACGTAAGTTCTCATGCAAGGACAGCGCTAACAACGTTGCAGAAGGTCATGAGAATATCAAAACAGCTAGCGACTACGCTGTTATGACACTTGCCTTAAAGGGCTTCACCGAAAACAACAAGGATGCAAACCTCAAAGTTAAGTTCTTTGTTGAGACAGCAGAAGACGAAACAGTTTATGCTGATTACGCAAAAGCTGGTTCAACAGCTAAAGAATTCACAACAACCTACAATCAGGTTGAAGATGCATTAAGTTAAGGGAGGAGATAAACATGAAAAAATTATACACATCTCCTGTAGTTACAGTAGAAGAGCTCACAAAGATTGACGTACTTTGCGAATCCACCGGAGGAGATACACCTACTCCGCCCACAAAGACACAGAGAGTCTTTGAGGAGAATGTCATTGCTGATATGGGTTCCGTTCTGTAATTCCTTAGGTATTTAATCACGGCGCAAGCCGAAAGAACCCCCTGCGATTTTCGCAGGGGGTTCTTAATTCTTAATTCGTAATTCGTAATGCGTAATTCGTAATTAATTAGCAATGAGCAATTAGCAATTAGCAATTAGCAGTTGAGAGCAATTAGCAGTTTAGAGTTTATAGTTTATAGTTTATAGTTGTGGTCGTGCAGACAGATTGCGCGATACTGACGTTTTGTGCCCGACAGAATTATTATGCTGCTTGCGCAGCAAGCATTTAAATCCGGTCGGCTATACGACGTTGTTTTCCTATTCGACCTATCTACTCGACCGAAACTCTCAACTTTCAACTTTCAACTTTCAACTTAACAGACGTTTGATAGGAGCAGTCGTCACAGCCCAAACAAAACCCTTGATAGGAGCACTCAAGCCAAAAGGGTAGAGATCAAAAATATTCGGCTCGGTTTATTGCGTTGAGTACGCCGAGGATTGACGCGAAGTTGACGTTTGAGTCAATTCCAACGCCGAAAATGTTCTTGCCGTCCGGCTTTTCGAGCTCAATGTATGACACAGCCTTACTGTCGGAGCCGGCTGAGATTGCGTGCTGGCTGTAGCTGACGAACTTGTATTTGTCCATGTTAATCGGCTTGAGAGCCTTAAAGAACGCGTCGATCGGACCGTTTCCGACGCCGTTGAGCTTGACCTCGGTGTCTCCGTCAATGAGCATTCTGCCCTTGAAGTGAACGTACTGCTTGCCGTTCTCGCTCTCCTCGTAGACCTTGTGCTTTGTGAGCTTGTATTTCTCGTTAATGTTGAGGTAGTTGTCCTCGAACACCTTGAGCACTTCCCTTGGAATGAGCTCTCTGCCGAGCTTCTCGCACTCAGCCTGAACGAGATTATAGAACTCGCGGTGCATCTTCTTGGGCAGGTCGTAGCCGAAGTTGTTGTTCATTACGAACGCGGCGCCGCCTTTGCCGCTCTGGGAGTTGATTCTGACAATCGGCTCGTATTCTCTGCCAACGTCAGCCGGGTCGATTGGGAGATACGGAATTTCCCAGTAGGGAGTGCCGCTCTCTTCCATGTATTTGTGACCTTTGTTGATAGCGTCCTGATGTGAGCCGGAGAACGCGGTGAATACCAGCTCGCCAATGTACGGCTGACGCGAGTCGATTTTCATGTTTGTGCAGCGTTCATAAATTTCGCGCAGCTTCGGAAGGTCGGAGAAATCGAGCTTCGGGTCAACGCCCTGAGTGAACATGTTCAGACCTACTGTCACCATGTCGAGGTTGCCGGTGCGCTCGCCGTTTCCGAACAGCGTGCCCTCAACTCTCTCGGCTCCTGCCATCAGCGCGAGCTCAGCAGCCGCTACGCCGCAGCCGCGGTCGTTGTGCGGATGAATGCTGATGATAGCCGCCTCGCGGTTCTTGAGGTGCTTGATGAAATATTCAATCTGGTCGGCGTATGTGTTCGGCGTGCACATCTCAACCGTGTTCGGCAGGTTGAGAATGACCGGGTTCTCCTTGGTGGAGCCGAGCGCGTCCATAACTTCCTCGCAGATTTTTACGGCATTGTCCATCTCGGTGCCGCTGAAGCTCTCCGGCGAGTATTCAAAGCGTATGTTGGTGTCGCCCTCAAACTGCTCCGTGAGCTCTCTGACGAGCTTCGCGCCGTTAACGGCAATGTCGATAACGCCCTGCATGTCGGTCTTGAAAACGACCTTGCGCTGGAGCGTCGAGGTCGAGTTGTAGAAGTGAACGATAACGTTCTTGGCGCCGCGGATTGCCTCGAAGGTTCGCTTGATGAGGTGCTCGCGCGCCTGAACGAGAACCTGAATTGTTACATCATCCGGGATGTGACCGCCCTCAATCAGCTCGCGGCAGATTTCGTACTCTGTCTCGGACGCGGACGGGAAACCGATTTCGATTTCCTTGATGCCCATGTCAACGAGCGCGTGGAAGAACTCGAGCTTTTCCTCGAGGTTCATCGGGTCAATGAGTGCCTGGTTGCCGTCTCTCAGGTCGACGCTGCACCAGATGGGAGCTTTTGTGATTGTCTTGTTCGGCCATTCTCTGTCAGGCAGGTCAATCTGCTTGAACGGAATGTACTTCTTGTAGCCTTCGTACATAATGATTCCTCCTGAAAATTACTCTATACGCAAAAAAATCGCCCCTAAACATAGGGACGAGTTAACTCGTGGTACCACCCAACTTCAAGCATACCTCGCGATATGCTCCTTAAAAGCTTCCAACAAAGCTCCGACCTGTAACGCGGTCAGACGTCAATGCCTACATATCGGCACCGAAACTCAGGGATGAGCTATACATACATTCTCCGCCTCCGGCTTTCACCAACCGCCGTCTCTCTTTGCGCTTTGAAATGTATCTTGTTCCCGTCACAGTCTTTAGAGGGATTCTTTTGTCTGTGTTTCATTATATATATATTATTTCGATTTGTCAAGGTGTTATTAAAAAAATCAGTATTAATCGGGGGTTTAAAATACTTGAGTATTTTTTTGAAAAAAATATCAAAAAAGTATTGACAAAACGAGGGTGAAGTAATATAATACTAAATGTTCGCCGCGGAA
>CAMHHL010000113.1 GCA_946184925.1 uncultured Clostridia bacterium
TCTGCACATACTTGGAGCCGCGGAACTTCTCGGCTTCTTCGGCGGTTGATGCCTTAGAATGCTTGAGGATCAGCTCTCCCTCGTTTTCAAATGCAGCGCCGTATACAACACCGCCGTCGGCGATGATAGCCTCAGAAAGTACCGCGCCGATACCGCCGGACGCGGACTTTTTATGCGCCTCCTCGTCCTTGCGGACAGCTGCGTAGCATTTGAGCGGCGTATGGAGCGCGACAGGGGTGTTCTGCGGGCAGACCTTTTTACACAGGCCGCATTGAATACACTTTTCCGGGTCAATCAACGGCAGGGTACGTCCGTAAATATCCTTTGTAACGCCGATCGCGTCCTTCGGACACTTGTTCATGCAGGCAAAGCATCCGCTGCACTGATCGGACGGACATATCTGATAATCAAAGGTGCTGCCGCCGACCGCGTTTTCTATAGCTTCAGACAGCAGTCGGACAGAATCGGAACGGATCGCCGCGATCTTTTCCTCCACAGGGGAATAGTCGATCTCACTGCCGTCAAGCAACTTTGCAATCGCTTCCTGCGTGACCTCTCCGATTTCCAGACATCTGTCGCGCAGCCCGAACTGCTCCAGCAACTGCGGGGTCTTGGGGCTGTAGGAAATAGAAACGAAATCGGCGTGATTCAGCATACAGAAGATCGAGCCGTGGAAGGTCGCGGTCACGACAGCCCTGCACTGCCGGATCAGGCTTGAGAACTCGAGCGGCGAACATTCACATACATGGTCGCACCAGCTGTGGTTAAAGCAGCAGCCGACAACCTTGAGCCCCTTCTGCTTTGCATAGGCTTTGATCGCTTCAATATTGGTTTTGCTGAATTTTGTATAGGCATAAACCAACAGACAGTTATTTTTCTCCAGATATTCATCGTGAAATTCCCGTCCGTAGCTCTCTACGGGAACCAGCATCGTAGGATCGCAGACGATCTGCGCTTGTCTGCCGGCGACCTGTTCAACAAACTCGACGGTCTTTTTATCGCGAACCAGCGCCGCTTTGAGCTTGCGCACGGCGTTGATCTGTTCGGGATATTTCTTGAGCGTCTCGATATCGGCGCCGCCGATGCTCGCCGCATAAGAGATGACGGGATTGATACCGATTCCCCAGAATATGGGGCTTTGGAGCTCAGTGCTGTTGACGTTCCAGATCTCATCGCTGCCGAGAATATATAAATCCGCTTTCGCAGCTCCCTCTTTTACGGAATGGAATTCTGCAATATCACTGCGAAACTTCTCATATTTACGCATTCCGAATTGTTTATTCTTTTGAAAAGTTAAACGAAAAAGTTTTTCCTTTTTTCGTGTCGGCTTTTTCTTAAAAAATAAGGATCGGACATATTCCTCGCTACATGTCGGCATGTGATAAACCTCATGCCCGAGCTCTTCCAACTTGTGTTTCAGACAGTAAGCCTGAAGATAAGCGCCGTAATTTGGATAATCATATGGCGTGATAACTGTAATTCTCATATAAACTCCTTCTCATGAAAGAATCTCTCTGTCACGGCATACTGTCACTGTCGCCGTTTTTGAACTATGATAGAAGCGCATTTGCCGCACAGTCAAGTGCCGACGCGATGACCGCGTCCATATCATAGTATTTATACTCGCCCAGTCTGCCGCCGAAAATGACCTTTTCTTCGCGGTCGGCCAGCGCCCTGTACGCGGCATAGAGCTCGGTGTTGCGCGCGTCGTTCACGGGATAATACGGCTCGTCCCCGGGCTTCCACTCGGAGCTGTATTCGCGGCTGATGACAGTCTTGGGCAGATCGTTGCCGTCCTCATCCTTGCCGAACTCAAACCATTTGTGCTCGATGATACGGGTCCACGGTGTTTCTCGGTCAGTGTAATTCACCGCAGCGTTCCCTTGGAAATTCGGGATATCCAGCAGCTCGTTCTCAAAGCGAACCGAACGGTACTCCAGATTGCCCAGCCGATAGCCGAAATACGCGTCGATCGCACCGGTATACAGCACCTTGTCAGCCAACGCGTCCAGCTCCGCCTTGTTCTCGAGATAATCCACTCCGAGCCGCACCTCGATACCCTCAAGCATGTTTTCAACCATCTTGGTGTATCCGCCGGTCGGAATCCCCTGGTACAGCGCGTTGAAATAGTTGTTGTCAAAGGTCAGGCGCACAGGCAGCCGCTTGATGATAAAGGCCGGCAGCTCCTTGCAGTCGCGTCCCCACTGCTTCTCCGTATAGCCCTTGATGAGCTTTTCATAGATATCGCGGCCGACAAGAGAGATCGCCTGCTCCTCGAGGTTCTGCGGTTCACCCTGAATCTCGGCGCGCTGCTCCTCGATCTTTGCCGTCGCCTCGTCGGGCGTCACAACGCCCCACATCTTGTTAAAGGTATACATATTAAAGGGCAAAGAATACAACTCGCCGTGATAATTTGCGACAGGAGAGTTCGTAAAGCGGTTGAACTCGGCAAAGCGATTGACATACTCCCACACCGTCTTGTTGTTGGTATGAAAAATATGCGCGCCGTACTGATGCACATTGATTCCTTCCACCTTCTCGGTGTAAACATTACCGGCAATGTGCGGACGCTTATCAATAACAAGCACCTTTTTTCCTTTTTCCTTCGCCTCACGGGCGAAAACCGCGCCGAACAGTCCGGCGCCTACGATCAGATAATCATACATCATAGCTCACTGCATAGGATTCCTATGCGGCTCCTTTCTGTAATCTGTTGCCCGTGCTGTCAAGCACGGCGGGCATGTTGGCACTGATGGCAAAGCTGATCGCGACGCTCACCGCATAGAACAGGAACATCTGATCAAACAGGAAATTCCCTGTAAAACCGTAAATGATAAAGAAAATCTGTATCGACAGAGAAACGGTTGCCGCGAACAAATAATCAGAATTTGCCTTTTTGATTGCGATCAGGTTCTTACAGGTTGTCACCAGCGTGATCGCCAAAGCCAAAACAGCAATAACAAACCCGATGATACCGACTTCATACAGGAGCTGAATATAAACGTTATGTGCTCCCGCAAATGCGCCGTCGACATACGCGATACCCTGAGCATAACCGAAGCTATACCATCCATGACCGAAAAGAGCATTTTCACCAAAATGACTCAAGGCATAGCGCCACATCGTCAGGCGGTTCACGCTGGCGCTATCAGTACCGGCGGACGTCAGACGGTCGACGGTATTGGACAACTCCGGTACCGCGTCAATGATCAACTCGGTAACAGCGAGCAAAATTGCTCCGATCACGATCGACCACATCAGCTTCTTGCTTCCGGAGCTCCGGTTCGCGATATAATAGGTCAGCAGTATCGCAACGCCGCCAAACAGCAGATGAGCGCGCTTGGTGGTCAGGAACACCGCGAACAGCGCGGCAACAGCCGCTACGATCACAACCGCTTTTTTCCATCCCCTGAGCTTCATGGAAAACAGTATGGAAAAAAAGATCAGCATCAATATGATCAGATACGTACCGTTATGCGAATAATGTCCGGCGATACCGGCTTTGTAACCGTATGCGC
Source organism: uncultured Clostridia bacterium (assembly GCA_946184925.1). Classification (GTDB taxonomy): domain Bacteria; phylum Bacillota; class Clostridia; order Oscillospirales; family Acutalibacteraceae; genus Ruminococcoides. Next base: position 3,519 of record CAMHHL010000113.1, read on the forward strand.
CCAATGCTGTTCCCGCCTGGTATGTCTTATAGGTTGCCGCAATAAACCGCAGATACAGCTTGTTGTTGACATAGAACAGCAGTGTCGCCACCAAATTCGGCAAACCGATGATCAACAGCAGCACCGGCACTGTCTTTGTCCACTCGGGCTTGTATGTACAAACAAGCATCGAAATCACACAAAGCACGATCAGCAGCGTATTCTTGTACTCGCCCCTTAACAACTGTGCATTACGGAACAGCAGCACCACGCCCAGATAAACAATCCAGAAAAACTCCGCGCGTACCGCCTTTATACGAAAATGAGAGACGATCAGCACAACAACCATTAGCACAGCCCATATCATTCGCAGAAGATCGTTATTAATTCTGAGCTTGGGCAGAAGCGTCCAATAGTTCGCTTCGATGATAATCACCGACATCAACAGAAGCACAAATACACTGTAGTCAAATTTGAATCTGAGCTTCATCTATCTATCCTCCCAAATCCCGACTATTTTTTGAACCGAAAAACAGTCAGCATCAAATAGTGTCTGTATAAAAACAACCGCAGCCTGACCTTGAGGCTCAGGCACGAACGCCCCCTGAGCGTTTCTTTCCAAGGTGAAGCGGAAATCATATTTTTGAACTCCCGCCTTTTCTCTCTGTTTGAAGCCGTGTTCTCCGCCGCCAGAAAATAGCGGTAGGATATCTGCTTAAGCTTTGACAGGATCCATCTCATATATGCGCAGTAAATCGGAGCCTCGGCGTTCAGATAAACCGGACTGAGCCGCTCCACCGGCTGCGTCAACTGCTCAACGATGTGTGGATTGTACTTTGAAAGGACGCTGTAATCGTTCTGGATGTAATAATACCACAGCTTGTCAGACAGACAGATCGAAATGCCCTTGTCGATCATATCCAGCGCCCAGATCGTATCCTCTCCGACGGCAACGCCCTCGGGGAATTTCAGCTTTAAAGCAGTCTCACGCTTGATCAGATGCGCCCAGCAGCCCTCGCCGTTGAAAAGGGTGCCGTCCTCAAACCGGTAGGCGGGATCCGCTTTGGTAAAGATATGCGCCCTGAAGGCGTCGCGCTTTTCGCGCGTATCGAGGAGGGTGTACCCGCCGTTGGGCTTTGTGTCGACCGGGGTGTCGAGCAGCACGGCGGTTTTGTCTATTTTTCCGATAACAACGTCGCAGCCGATTGCCTCGGCGGCGCGAAGTCCATCCTCCACAGCGGTTTTCTCAAGCAGATCGTCAGCGTCCACATACAGGACATAATCGCCCGCCGCCTGTTCGGTTCCGAAATTTCTCGCCACAGAAACGCCTTCATTTTGGCGATGAAACACCTTGATCCGTTCGTCGGAGGCGGCGACCTCATCCACCGCGCGGGCACAGTCCTCCCGGCTTCCGTTCTCAATGATCAGGATCTCCAGATCGTCAACGCTCTGCGCCAAAACGCTTGCGATACAGCGCTGCAGATCATCGAGCCTCGTGTTATAAACAGGGATAATAATACTTACCATGTTACATTTCCTTCTTAACTGCCAATCCTATGCTCTCCTGCCGTTCGTTTCTGCCGTTGTACCACAGCGTCCATTTACCGTTCCGAATACACATTGACGGTTTATAAACCGCCTTGCTGTCCCAGCTGTTTTCTTCGGGAGAGAGAATGGGATTTGCCTCATCGCCTCTCCATCCGCTGATACCGTCATCGGAATATGCCAGACAGATTCGCGCGACGTCGGTGTTCTGATACGCGATATACGCCATGCAGTAGCTGCCGTCGCTTAGACGCAGGATATCGCAGGCGCCGACC
>CAMHHL010000114.1 GCA_946184925.1 uncultured Clostridia bacterium
CATTTTTGCTGTCGTTCATCCTCTCGGTGGCGACGCCTCCGGTAGTCGGCGGCACCACGGTCTGTTTTTCCATCCTGTTCTCTCAGCTCGGTATCAAGGCTGAGGCGCTGTCCGTGATCATCTCCGTTAACGCTGTCTTCGAGTTCCTTACCGTAGCAGTAAACAACTACTGTCTGCAAAGTCAGATCGTTCTGCTGGGAAACAGGTTTGACAAGCTGAACCACAACCGACTCAGAACATAACCGATCGTCGGTAGTATCGAAAACCGCTCGTATCTGTCAAGACAGTTTTTCGGAACAATATATAAAAGGTATTTATCAATTAAAAGCCCTTGCTCTATAATAACCGCTGAAACCCTCCGCCTTCAGCGGTTACGGAGCAGGGACTTTTCTTCTGCAAAGAAAAAACGATACCTTTCGGTATCGTCACTCTTATGGTGGGAGAGGGTGGATTCGAACCACCAAAGTCACTGACAACAGATTTACAGACAGCACTAAAATCTAATGTAATCCCTCAACGTTCCGAAGTTAGGCAATCCGCACAAAAGGCGGCAGAATTGTTGTGTAATTCGCCAAACTTCCAATGTTCCGGAGCTTGTAAAATAAAGTGTGTAAGTTAGAAGAATATGAGATATAGTTTTAATAGACTTTGTACTTGGCAATTTTATTGTTGAAATTAATAGCTCGCTATGTTACATTAATAATAACAATCATATATTAGCATGCGGAATATAGGAGAAATAATAATGGATGCAATAGTTGCGATTCTGACAAGAAGAAGTACAAGAAGATTTGATAATAAGATACCGGATAAAGAATTGATTCAAAAGGTCGTTAATGCCGGACGATATGCACCCAGTGGAGCAAATAGTCAGACATCTCATTTTATTGTTATAACAAATAAAGAAGTCCTTAAAGAAATAGCCGAATTGGTTCAAGAAGAGTTTGCAAAAATGGAAATCTCAGAAGACATGTATGTTTCTTTGAAGGGTTCTATAAACGCATCCAAGAAAGGCGATTATGTATTTCATTATAACGCTCCTGTGCTAATAGTAATAGCAAATAAAAAGGGTTATGGAAATGCTATAGCTGATAGCTCTTGTGCGCTGGAGAATATGATGATAGCAGCTAACGCTTTTGATCTTGGATCATGCTGGATCAACCAGCTCCATTGGCTTGATGACAATGAACGAATAAGGACCTTTTTGGAAGGTTATGGACTTAAAAAGGACGAAACCATTACAGGTGGACTTGCTTTGGGGGTTTCGGAAAATGGATTACCGAATAGAAAGCCATTGGATAGAAAAGGGAATGTTGTAACGTGGGTTGAGTGATTACATGATAGGTGTATTCTCCCATAAATAAAAAGGAGAGCAATCAACAACCTTTGGTCATGCCTATTGAAGCGGCAGACGGACAATGATCCTGCCGACAGATACGTTTCGATTCAATAACAGAAGGAGGATGTCAAATGAAAAAATCGATTATTGCGGTGCTGCTTGCGATCCTGATGCTTTTGCCCCTTGCTACGGTCGCCGGCAAAGCGATCACCGTCGAAAAAGACGGCAGGGAATATCTCCTGCGCTCTCCTGCTCCGACCGTCGGGGACGTCAATGTGCTGATGATCCGACTGGGCTTTGCGGATTATCCCGTAGATGACGAGGATGTGCCCGCCGACAGCGAAGCGACGCTGCTGTCTTACTTTGACGGCACGGCGGACAGCGTCAACGGCTTTTATGAGACCTCGTCCTACGGCAAGCTGCGCCTGCATTGCGACAAGGTCTATACCTACAACGCTCTCCGCGAACGTTACGAATACACGTCGTCTTACACCGTGAACGATCTGCTCGCCGAGGTCCTGACCGCTCTTGATGATGAGATCGACTACGGGAATTATGACAGCGACGGCGACGGCTTTTTGGACGTCGTGTGCTTTGACTACGCGGGTCCGATGGGGAACTGGAACGATGTCTGGTGGCCTCATGTTTCGTACAACGGCAATGTTGAGATCGAGGGCAAGAAGCTGTCTGTCTATTCCTTCCTTCGCGGACAGTCCGAGACCTTCAAGCATGAATTCGGTCACGTGTTCGGCGCGGCTGATTATTATTCCTACGGTGAAGCTCATCACGACACGCTGATGACCTTCGACATGATGAGCGTGAACACCGGAGATCACAACGGCTTTACCAAATGGAGCTACGGCTGGCTCGGCGAGGAGGATATCGCCTTTATCGATCGGGCTTCGGGTGGAGCGACCGTCGAGCTCGCTCCGATCGAAACGCCCATGGGCGACGGCAAAAAGATCGCGGTCATCGCGCCGTCCTTCAACAGCGAAACGCGCTTTCTTGATGAATTCTTCCTCGTTGAGTACGATTCGGGAGAGGGCAATAATAAGAGCGCGTTTGATGAGTACGGGCTGACAAGCGGCTTCAGGATATTCCACGTCAACGCAAAGGCGTATTACAATGACGAAGAGCTCACGGCGGCGTTTATGCAGTCCAACGACGCTTTCGGCATCAATCTGATCCATAATACCAAAAACGAGCTGGACGACCCGCTGCTCTGGTCTATGAGCGAAATGTTCTTCCGCGAGGGCGATTCGCTGACCTTTGAGGGTTACCCCAATACGGGACTCAGTACGGACACGATCTATAACGGCAGCTTTTCAGGCGTCAGTATCACGGATTTTGTCACGGGTGATCACCCCTCGTTCAAGGTCGGCTTTTCCGATGAAAAGCCCCTTTTGCCCGAGCCGAATTTCACGCTGAAATCCGACAGCCTTTCCTCACAGATCAAAATGACGCTCGTATCCGACCGCTCGCTTGTGCAAAAAGAACGCGGAGCGCAGGGCTATGAGGATCCCTATCTGCTCGCTTCGAACGGCACAAAGCTCACGCTCAGCGTCCGCCCCGTCTCCTGGAGCTCCAATCGGTTTGAACTGCGCTACGGCAACGCGGTCCCCGCCGTCGAGCCGGACACGGAATATACCCTCGTGATCCCGAAGGGCTACTTCCTGCACGGCTATATGCAGGAAGCTCCCGAATTCAGGGAGCAGATCAAAACAGAGAGCTTTCTGCCTAAGACGGAGATCGAGCGTTACATTTCTGAGACGGGAAAACGCTATTCCAATATCTTCTCCGTGACGGACGATACCTACGGCAGGATCGAGATGAACGCCGACACGAAGGAGTGTGCCTTTATCGAGTCCAACCTGAACGGCGAGGAGATCGCGCGGCATATTTTTACCGCGCCCGTGACCTATCCTTCGCCCAAGTATCTGCTGGGCTGCAGCGCGTATCGCCTGCTTGACGGAACCTATGCCTTGAGCGTCAACACGCTCGACAGTGTTTTCTACGTTAAATTTGACCGTTACGGCAAACTGATCAGCGACGTCTTTACTATCGCGGACGATCGGCTGAGCAAATATCTCAGCAACACGTCAAAAATCGATCCGAAGCCGTTCAAGGACGGCTTGATCATGCAGATGCATACGTCCGACTATCAGGAGGAGGTCGTGCTGACCGTCGATTTTGTGAATGAGCCGACCATCACCGACGCCGAGAACAAGACATATATCGCGCTCGACAGAGATCATTATATCATCAAGGAATATCGCGACGACAATGTGCATCTCGGCATATATGACCGCTTTGACAGACAGACAGCCGATATCATCATGAATGACCGCTTTACGTATTTGGGCGCGTTTATCAGGGACAATAAGATCACCGTACTGTCCAGCAGCCGCGAACGCGACACAGACGGCCGCGGGTACATCAAGCTGGTGCGCGACGAATACAGCGAGAGCGGCGAGCTGCTGCAAAGCGAGGATATCAGCGAACAGTCGGGCGATCTCAAGAACTATTACAAATTCGACCGCGTCATTCCTACCGGCAGCGGCTATTACGTTATGGTCAATAACGAGTTCGAAGAAAAGGTAGAGGTGATCGTCTGTGACCTTTCATGGAACAAGCTCGGCGGATTCAGCTTTTCTCCGTATGACGGTCTGGAATTTTTGGGAGAATGCGGGTTGAACGCCTCCTATCAGTATTTTGCGGAGGAAGGCGACAGCGCGTATATCATCTCCCGCTTCAATATCGGCGATTTTAAGATCGTTCCCAAGCGCGATCGGCTCGGCGACGCAAATCTGGACGGCGCGGTAGATATCACTGACGCGACGACCGTCCAGCGATATGATGTCATGATGACAGAGTTGAATGAAACTGCACTTTGGCTTGCCGACGTTGATCGTAACGGTCAAGCCGATATTATGGATGTGACATGGCTGCAGCGATTTGAAGTGGGCTTAAAAGCTCCGATAGGGATCGGAAATCCGATTGCCATATAATTGGAAACCTTTTACGATTTTGAATTTAGAATAACCTTACAAATACACTAACAAACAATAGTGGACTGTCGCAAAACTTCTCGTTTTGACGACAGTCCATTGCTTTTGTGCTTGAATTATTCATAAACGAAAAATGTGGTATACTGTTAATGATATTGGGAAGTAGCCAAGCGGTAAGGCAACGGACTTTGACTCCGTCATTCGTGGGTTCGAACCCCGCCTTCCCAGCCAGATAAAAGACCTGTTGATCTCAGACTGTTCAAAGTCGGGATATCAACAGGTCTTTATTTTTATATCTTAATTATTATAAAACTAATCCTTTATGCTTACGAAGGATCATTTCTTTGTAACATTAACGGTGGTCGTATAGCTTCCGTATACCCAGCAGGTAGAATAATCTGAGGCTAAGGTAACCTTAAGCGGAACGCTGAGCGAAACGGGATTGCCTGCTTTTAAGTTATCGAGCAAGCCGGTAAAGTCTGCTATAACGGTAACATCCGATGAAGAGATCTCCTCAGCGAGATCCGACGGACAATAGATACTCAGCTCAATATTATTGGTAGCGAACTCGGTATCGTAATCCGAGCTGTCGATCTTGCTCGATATCTTGCCTGTTACCTCAGCAAGTACATAGGATGAAAGGTCAACGGAGACCGTAGCCGTGGTCTCTCCGGATATGACCTTGCAGCCGTTGGGTACGGTGATATCATATTTCATTGAGTTCTTGGTGTTTTTGAGCTTTGAAAAATCAAGAGCACCTATATTGACTGTTCCGTCCTCGATCTTATTGAGAGTATCCTGAGCAGCGGCGATCTTAACGGTAGAAGGAGATACACTGACTTCAGGGTAATCCTTAGGAGCGTTTGTGACATTTACTCCGAGTGATACTGTAGAGATGGGCAGTACAGAGATAGTTACCTCAA